>JAKAPY010000091.1 GCA_021811925.1 Thermoplasmata archaeon
TCAAGGGACATGCGCAGGGTCGGGAGGCTTATCGAGGAGATAGACCATGCGGGACTTGCCAGGTATTTTACAACAAATGAAATGCTGCTGCCGACACTTATGCTCGGCGGCTCGGGGGCAACAATGCCGCCTCCGCTTGCCACCATCGCAGCAGGCATCGTGAAAGCCTATACCGAAGGGAATTTCGGCCGGGCGGCCGAGCTCCAGCGCAAGTTCCACCAGTTCCCCGGGAAATGGGCAGATCTCGGGCTTACTCCGATATTGAAGTATGCAATGGCCCTGCTCGGAATTGAGCTTGGAGAGCCTTATCCTCCCTTCGGTGACATGTCAAAGTCGGATACCGAAGGGATAAGGAAGATGCTCGACAATATCGGCCTGACTGCCTTCGCAGGCAGGATGTAAACCTCGCCGTTGTGGGGAGTTCGACATATGGCAGAAGTGTTTATCTCATCGGAGTGACGCGCATGGGCAGGAACAGGATGAAGGAGATACTGAAGGCGGGTGGCGTCCCTTTCGGCGTTGCTGTCCAGACCTTCAATCATACCGTAATTGAACTTGCTGGTAGTTCAGGTATGGATTTTGTATGGCTCGACTTTGAGCACAACGGATTCAGCCCGTACGACATATATTCTCTTGAGGACCTTGCAAGGACCTGCGACGCAGCTGGCATTTCACCGCTCGTAAGGATACCCCTGAGTGATGACAAGCTCATAGGAAAAGTGCTTGATTGCGGCATGCTCAACATACTCTTCACAGATGTAAGGGACAGGTCAGATGCTGAAAGGGCGGTCAAGACCACCAAATTCTTTCCCTTTGACGGCAAAACACTCAGGAGCGGAGGCACAGGCAGATCTTTCGGCTGGAACCATCCCACGCTTGAAATGGGCAGGCGGTCCGATGACGAAACAATGATAGGAGTAATGGTTGAAAGCGCCGAAACGGTTGCCAACCTCGAGAGCATCCTTTCCGTTCCAGGTATAGAGTTTATGGTCGTAGGTGCCCTGGATCTGTCCATATCCCTTGGTGTCCATTTCCAGCGCACAAGCGATGAAGTGAAGAGGCAGTCTGAACTTGCCTTCGAGACGGCAAAGAGAATGGGAGCTGCCGTTGCGTATCTTGCAACAGACACCGAATCTGCGAGGAAGGC
Source organism: Thermoplasmata archaeon (assembly GCA_021811925.1). Taxonomy (GTDB): domain Archaea; phylum Thermoplasmatota; class Thermoplasmata; order Sysuiplasmatales; family Sysuiplasmataceae; genus JAJZXY01. The sequence goes on from JAKAPY010000091.1 coordinate 1,148, forward strand.
GGTTTCGGCCGGTTACAGGATTGTGAGGCTCGGCGTAGATACGGCAATACTCGCCAGGGAATTCAAGAAGGCAGTTTCAGGAGTGCGCCAGCCCGGCAACTGAGAAAGCCATGCAGTTGGCATCTGCTTCAATTCACGGACAATGCACTTTCAACCCTGCGCCTGCGCCGACTTCCTTCCCAGGATTTCGTGAAGGTCGCTTGGTGAGATGTGGACCTTGCTCAGTCTTATCCCAAGTGGCCCGAGGGCATCCTCAATGGCAGAAATCGTTGCGACCGCAGGCGTCCCTGCCCCTTCAGCCATTCCCTTTACACCTAGTGGGGTGAACAGCGACGGTGTCTCCATGTGGCCGAGATTGTAACCGGGTAGATCGGCGGCAAGAGGGACTACGTAGTCCTTGAAAGTCGATGTTAGCAGCTGGCCGTTGTCGTCGTAGACCATTTGCATGAACAGTGCGAATCCGACCTGGTCCGCAATTGCCCCGTGCTCCAGCGAGGCGACCACTCCCGGGTTTATCTGCCTGCCGCAGTCCCCGGTCTTGCTTATGTTGAGCAATTTGATTTCATGTGTTTCGGGGTCAACCTCAACCGCAACGAACGTTGCCTCGGCCGCATATGACATCGAAAGATTAGAATAACCCTTTTCGTCAGGAATCGCCCTTCCACCCGCCACGTCGTACTTTGCCTTGTAGACATATCTTGCCTCCAGGCCTGGTTCCACACCGGGCGGCAGCCTTTCAAGGTCGACGTATGCAAGGCGCGCTATCTCCTTCACCGTAACGCTGTTGCCCGATGTGCGATCCACAACTGTGCCGCCGATCAGGTCGACGTCGTTCGAGTTGAGCACATATGCCCCGACCCTAAGCACCTTCTCCCTGACAAGCTTTGAAGCTCCCAGGAGCGCACCCGTCCCGAGCACTGCCCATCTGCAGCTGGCCGTTATTGAGAACGGCGTTGCAGCATCACGCCAGGAATCATAGCCGCTTGTCACCACTATATCGTCATAGGGCATCCCAAGTGTGTCGGCCACTATCTGTGCGTTTGTCACTTCATGCCCCTGGCCCTGCGGTATATCACCGGCGGTGACGAGCACCTTGCCGAACTGGTCTATCTTCACGGAGGCAGCCTCCTGATTGCCGGTACCCCTGGACACAAGCTCAAGGGGCAGCACGTTGAGTTCCTTCGCCTCTGTTGAAGGATTCGATTCCATGCCAAGAGCAACCCCTATTCCAATATACCTGCCCTGTTTCCTGAGTTCGGCCTGCTTCCTCCTGAAGCCAGAATAGTCAAACAGATCCATTGTTCGCTTCAGCAGCTCCGGGTAGTCACCGCCGTCGTAAACGGCACCGTTTGGTGCGATATACGGCATCTCCTCCGGCCGGACAAGGTTCTTACGCCTTATCTCCACCGGATCGATGCCAAGCTCATGAGAAGCAGCGTCGATCAGTCTTTCAAGCATGAAAACGTGATGGAGTTTTGCATAACCCCTGTTGGAACCGCACGGCACCTTGTTCGTCAGGACCTCCCTAATGTCAAGCTGAAAGCACCTGAACCTGTACTGCTCGGCAGGGTTGCGGAGCTGGTTGGCTATACCCCGGAGGCTGCCGTATGCTCCCTGGTCGTGTATGCATCTGGCCCTGAATCCGTGTATAGTGCCATCAAGGTCCACTGCAAGCTCAGCATCCCACCATATCTCTTCCGCATGCTGAGACGCGGTCAGCATTTCAGACTGGGCGGACACGTACTTCACCGGTTTCTTCATCTGTGTTGCTATCCAGGCGATGAGGAGGGTCCATTCGCCGTGATTTTTCACTCCGAACGAACCGCCTACATCGGGGATGTACATGTGGATTGATGTGAAAGGAATTCCAAGATTGTTGGCAAGCATCTGTCTTGTAGCCTCGGAAGACTTGAGGCTGCCGATCACATACAGGCTGTTCTGCCTCCGGTTGTAGTCTGCCTGTATTGCGGTGGGCTCCAGCGGGGCGGAAGTGAATCTTGGCACGTGCAGCCTGTTCAATTTGATTATTTTCTGCGCCTTTGCGAATTCGCCGTCAACATCGCCGTAAGTGTACACTTTCTCAAATGCAACATTACTGTCAGTCCCTTCATGGACAAGCGAAGTGTCCTTCCCCTCGACCGACCTGTACGGATCCAGGCTCGGTTCCAGCGGTTCGAATTTTGCTTCGAGGGCACTTGCACCGTCCTCCGCAGTGTACTGCGAGTCTGCAACCACCGCAGCCACCGGTTCTCCGAAGTACCTAACTTTCCCTATTGCAAGGGGATACTGATCCTGCGCCTGCCCCGCCATCCCCATCCTGCCTTGCTTCAGGCCACCCTCCATCATGTCCATGCCGGTGAAGACTGCAACCACTCCCGGTATTGCCAGAGCCTTCGACTTGTCTATTTCCACAATCCTGGCGTGCGCATACGGACTCCTGTATATTGCGATGCGGAGCGCGTTAGGAAAGCCGATATCAGCCGTAAACTCCCCTTTGCCCTGTACAAACCTATAACCCTCACGTCTAGGAAGATCTTTTCCGACGAGTTTATCGGAAGGATGTGTCGTGGCTGAGGAATCCTTCAAGTGCTGATGCCTTGTGATGGTCTCCACTCTGAGCCCCAACCCTCATGTACTGAATCCGTTTTTAAACTTGCCCTGCCGGTGATATTCAATTGCCTCCTGTCTGTTTTACGAGAATACTCTGCGTGAACAACGCTTCTTCGGCGAAATTGTATCTTCCGCACCAAGAAGAAAGGATATAATCTGCTTGCCGGATACTGACCGGATGATCCAGGGAAATGTTGTAGTCGACTTCCAGACTCATGTCTTTCCAAAAAAGGCTGTTGATCTTGCACGAAAGGAAAGTGGTCAGATCAAGGTCCAGACCGATTCCAGCGGGGGACTCCTTCTGTATGATGAAGCAACAAAGGAACGTTTCAACGCACTGCCTGACAACCTCTTCGAAGAGTCGGAGTCAAGGGTGAAGAAGATGGTCAAGGCGGGGATCGATATGGAAGTACTGTCCTTTCCCTCCCCGGGGCCGGATATATTCGGCGAACGGCTTGCTCTGCCTGTTTCACGAGCGATAAATGATGAAATTTCCGGCATGATTGAAAAGTATCCTGACCACTTCACCGGACTGGCTTCCCTGCCATTCTCAAAGCCTGCGGAAGCGGCGGACGAATTGAAGAGGGCCGTTAACGATCTCGGACTGAAGGGAATAATGACTTACGCAAACATAAACGGCAAATTCCTTGATGCCCCAGAGTTTGAACCGATACTGAAAGCGGCAGACTCGCTCGGCGTCCCCCTGTATGTCCACCCTACAGTCCCGGTTTCCGCCAAGTCCGTAGGTGCCCAGTACAACCTCAACCTTGTTTTCGGCTGGCCGTTCGACGTGACTCTGACTGTTTCAAGGCTTGCCCTTAGCGGGAAGCTGAAAAAGCTGCCCAACCTGAAGATAATAGTGCCTCACGGCGGCGCGATGTTCCCCTTTTTCAACATGCGCCTGAAAGTGCTCTTCTCAAGCTACGCAAGGGATCTTGCAGGATTGAGCTCGTTTGAAGATCCGCTTTCCATCTTCCAGAATGTTTATGCAGATACAGCCATCTACTATACCCCGGCTGTCGAATGTGCCATCTCTTTCTTTACTCCGGAGAGGTGTGTCTTCGCGTCCGATTATCCTTATGGAGACAGCGGTGGAATGGATTTCATAGAACGTTCAATCAAATGCATTCAGGAATTGAAAATACATGAAGAGGACAGGGCAAGGATATTCGGGCTCAATGCATTGAAAGTGCTGAAAGTGAAGTGATTGACTTCGGAATGTAGACGGACTGCCTCAGCCTGATTCCTGCGGAGGTTCAGACGCAGTCAGCTCAATATCGCACCGGATCCACTTTTAACTCATTCAGGTGCGAGGACAATATCGTATTCGTGGGAAATGGCCCGGTTCAGAACAGGATCCCGCATCTCCATTCTGAATCTTCCGGCAAATTTCAGCTGGCCGCCGCGTACCGGCATTGTTCCGCAGTAAAGCACGAGGCCACCACGCTTCCCGCCTACTCTTGCCAGTATGTCTTCCGGCTTCATCAGATCTCCCAGCGTTCCCTCCTGGTATATGCTCTCTCTGCCCCGGTCGGTGACAGTCGATTTCAGCTCAATCCTGTCCCAGTGATCGCTCACCTCTTCGTATGGCCAGACTTCGGCCGCGAGAATCTTCGGGCATGCTTCTTTGGATTTCAGTATGTCCTTCTTTTCCATCTCTCTGTCAGTGTGATCGCTGCCAACTGTCACGTATGCCCTGTTGCCATCGTATAGGACAACACACTCGACCTCACCCGATGTCATCTTTCCATCAACTGTTATGCTGTATTCCGAAGTGATGAGACTGTCAGGGACGGTATAGGCTGCGGGTATGGATGCAGGAGGCTTCACTCCCATCCTTGCTAGCTCCCTCACATGTTCCTCGACTGATACCTGATCCCTTCCAGTGAAACCTGCGCAAATCACATGTTTCATTGCGAACTTCAGTTCACCGCTGCCTTTCCTTGACCTGATAACAAACTGGACTGTCTTCATGGCTGCAACCTGCCGAACGATTCTTCAATCCCTGGAGTAGTACCTGACTTCAAATGTTTTGCACCCGCCGGGTGCTTTGTAGGGTCCGTGCACCATTCCCGGGGGACGGCACGCGTATGAACCGGCCGCGAATTCCACGTTTCCAAGCCTTGTATCCACAAGGCTTCCCTCCAGTATGTAGACTTCCTCCCAGAAATCATGCGTTAGGACAGAATTTGTCTCGCATCCGGGCTCGAGCATGTACAGGCGGGAATGCGCGCCCGTGTCAGGATCCCAGCTCAATATCTTCTCCCATGCCTTTCCAGCGCTAATGCCAGCGGTCACCTGTTTCCATTCGAGCTTGCCCAGAAGATGAAATTCGGATTCCTGCTTCATTTTCCTGCCCGTGCCACATTCCAGATTGGACTTAATATCCTTTGGTTGCTGTCTTGTTTGAAGTTCTTTCCCGATCGAACCAGTTTACCGCATCCGTCATCCGGACCCGCCTAGTCACGGACAGAAAGTGTTAATTGGTGTGATGCAATTGCGGCAACCCTGCGGTAGTTGCCGCAGGGGTGTAACGCACTTGTCGAACAGGATTCGTGTCAGCCTCAAGATTAACGGTTCAGACGTATCTGCCGAAGTTGAACCAAGGAAGCTTCTTGTAGACTTCATAAGGGAGGATGCAGGACTCACAGGCACGCACATAGGATGCGACACAAGCAACTGCGGCGCATGCACCGTGATGCTTAACGGCAAGACGGTCAAGTCTTGCAGCATCTTCGCAGTCGCTGCAAATGGCGGAGAAATACTCACAATAGAAGGCATGGCAGACAAGGGGAAGCTTCATCCAATACAGGAGGCATTCATAAAATACCACGGGCTGCAGTGCGGCTACTGCACTCCGGGCATGATACTCTCATCATACTATCTCCTGTCGAGGAACCCTTCACCCACCGAAGAGGAGATAAGGTACGCAATATCGGGCAACATATGCAGGTGCACAGGCTACCAGAACATAGTCAGGGCAGTGCAGAGCGTCGCGGAAAAGAAAACCGTCTGAGGGCCTGACGGCACATGCCCCCGATCACGGGAGCCGACTCATTTTACACGGCTGACGGCGTCTGCGAGCATTGAGTTCAGCAGGCCAACCGCCTGATCCTTCTTGTAGCCGTTGTGTGGAAGCGGCCTGGCATCCACAAGAAGATCGGA
>JAKAPY010000092.1 GCA_021811925.1 Thermoplasmata archaeon
TCTTATCTCCGGCGAGAATCGCTTTACCGGCAGCGTCCATCTCATACCTGCAGACTGTCACCGAGGCTTTCAGCCATCTCTCCCCTCTCGAGTCCTCCTTTCCCGAGTCGTTTGAATATGCATCGCGGAGCAGTCCGATCGGCAGGCCCCGCATGCTGCCAATCCTGAAACCGTTTGCGGCAAGCACTTCTCGAAGCTCTCGCCGCAGTTCGAATATTTCGACAGAGTCGAAGAGATTCACAATGGTCATGTCAAAGTCAAGGATTGCTCCTCTGAAATTGCCGTAAGTGCCGCTCATTGCCACCGATGGTCCGTTCAGTCCAATCCCGCACTTCAGCTGAAGATGGATATTGCTACTTTCTTCTCTTCTTCGGTCATGTGCTTAACTTCGTTCACCGGGAACCTGTTATTGACCGTCTTGTGAAGCAGTTCATCAAACGAGGGGCTGTCTTCGTTCTGGAAGAATATCCCGAGTGGTATTTTCTCGGTTTCCTTCGACCTGTCCAGTGCCGCATGAAGGCTCGTCCTGTCGTGGTTGACAGTGTCAAGCGAGTACATCCTGAACCTGACGTTGTCATAAATGTCGTTCCATGTGACACACGGGCTCAGTATATCGACGATGGAGAAGCCCCTGTGCTTTATCGCCGCCTGTATCAATTCGGAGAGCTGCTTCACCTGGCCCGAGAAGCCTCTTGCGACAAAGGTCGCGCCCACACCGAGCAGCGTTGAAAGCGGATTGAGCGGGTAAATCGAGCTACCATAGGGAGTCGTCTTTGTCCGCTGGCCGAAAACCGATGTTGGAGAAAGCTGGCCGGTTGTAAGGCCGTATACTTCGTTGTTGAGAACAAGGAGCTTGACATCGTGGTTTCTCCTGGCGGTGTGCACTACATGGTTGAAGCCTATGCCATATTCGTCACCGTCACCTGCAATTGCCAGAACAGTTAGCGACGGATTCGCCAACTTTGCACCAACCGCCACCGGAAGAGGTCTTCCGTGAAGGCCATGGTGGCCGTATGTCCTGATGAATCCCGGGAAGTTGGATGCGCATCCGATTCCCGATGAAATTAGGACGCGGTGCGGTTCTATTTCCAGAGATGCAAGGGCATTCTTCACCGCGGAAAGCGCCCCGAAGTCACCGCAGCCGGGGCACCAGTCAGGCCTTATGTCACTTTCATAGAGCTTTGTTTCTAACACTTACACCAATCTCCTTTTTCAAAACATTCTTGACCTTTTCCACTACCTCTGCCGGTTCCAGCGGTTCACCGCTGTATGTAAGCAGCCTGTCTTCAATCATTATGCCTGTTTCCCTTGCTATCAGGCCCGCCATCTGTGCAGAGTAGTTGGATTCCACATCAATCAGGTGCCTCGCCTTCCTTAGCACCTTGGCGACCTCTTTCCACCTGAGCGGGAAAATATCACAGAATTCAACCGAATTAACCTTGACCCCTTCAGCCAGGAGCTGCTTCATCGCTTCCCTGATTGGATTGGAGGTGCTTCCCCAGCTTACAAGAGTGACATCCGCATCTGCCGGCCCAGCCACTTCAGGAAGATTCATCTCCACTGCGATGCCTGTAAGTTTGCCCATCCTCTTGTTCATCATTTCAACCCTCTTCTCCACCGCGTGCTGGAGCCCCGCCTCCACATCGCTCAGGTCGTGGCCGTATTCATCGTGCTCATCGGTCTTTGCCACGAACATGCCATTTGGCGTTCCCGGAAGGACCCTCGGTGAAACGTTGTCTTCAGTGAGCTCATAACGCTTGAACCATGTCCCCTCGTCACCAACTTCTGTAAGGAGCTTGCCCCTGTCAATCGGCTCTTCGAAATCGAGATTGTCGACGGTAGCATAACCGCCGTCACCTATCCCGAAGTCAAGGAGCACGATAACGGGCACCTGCCATTTCTCAGCAATGTTGAACGCCCTTCCCATTGTGTTGAATGTCTCCTCGGAATTCCTGGGCGCAATGATTACTCTCGGAAAATCGTCCTGCGAGATGCCCAGCATCATGTTCAGGTCGCCCTGAGACGTCTTCGTGGGAAGGCCCGTGCTTGGTCCCGCCCTCATGACATCCACAACGACTATTGGTGTTTCGTTCATCGCCGCCATTCCAAGTGCTTCCTGCATGAGTGCGAAACCGCCTCCGCTTGTCGCGCACATGGCCCTTGCGCCTGCATATGCTGCACCAATGGTGGCGCACATGGCCGCAATCTCATCTTCAGCGAGCAGAACTGAGACGCCCATCTTCTCTGCATTTACCGCCATGTAGTGCAGGATCGGGCTGGCGGGGGACATTGGGTAGGCTGCATAGAACTTGCACCCTGCGTTTACCGCTCCTGCCGCAAGGGCAAAATCGGCGTGAGTGAACAATCTCTTCTTGCTGTAGTCAAATTCAAGGGACTTTGTTGGTACAAAGGACTTCACGGTGAGTGCATAGCCTTCCAGCGCTGCATTGATGTTCCCGTCAACAATCTGTTTTCCCTTCGAACCGAACTGGAGTTGTATAACCTCACCTATTTCCTTCCTGTCAATGCCAAGCAAGGCAGCAAGGGCGCCAATTCCAACAGTGTTTTTCATCAACGGTCTTTTGTCGTATTTCAGCGCTATCTCTGTCAGGGGAAGCATTATGGGTGTTATGCCCTCGGGTATGGTCCCGGCCTTTACTGTCTTGGGGTCGAATATTATCGCCCCTCCCTGGTTTATCTTCCCTATGTGTTCGTCGAATGAAATCTGGTTCAATGCAAGCATGTAGTCGATGCCGTTGCCAAGAGATGTTACCCTCCAGTTTCCGGCGTGTATGTGAAACCAGACATGTCCTCCTCTTATCAACGACTGGTTTCCGTTGTATGTGCAAACATACTGGCCGCTCATCGAAAGCATTCTGGTGAGTATTTCCCCCGCGCTCTGTATCCCATCACCGGCAGCAGCGCCGAGTCTTATTGTTATATCCTTGTCTGTCAACCTGTTCGCCTTCTGACATCCTTTATTTTTGCAGTTTGACTACTATTGTGCCACTATAGCTTTAAGACTTTTGGAAAGTTAAGCGTGGGCGCGTTTTATGGACTCTGCCGTCCATCCCAGAATTCGGCCAGAATTTCCTTCAAACCCGGTTTGGTCAGTTCCGAGAGTTCGTACCTGCAGTGCACAATTGGCTTGCTTGTTTTTATCAGCCTGCGGATGTCTATCGGCGTTCCCGTTACAACAGCATCACAATCCGCCCTGTTGATTGTCTCCTGAAGGTCCATGATCTGCTTCTCGCTGTATCCCATCGCCGGGAGGACGTAAGACAGGTGCGTGAACCTTCTGTACACATCCCGTATGCTCTCAACTGCATAGGGCCTCGGATCAACAATCACAGCCCCTGCCCTCCGGGCTGCGATGTAACCTGCTCCGTGCCTCATCCCGCCGTGCGTCAGCGTTGGCCCATCGTCTATCGCTATGACCCTCTTCCCCTTCAGCTCAATTTCATCATCCATGGATATCGGGGATGCGCATTCTATCACAGTGGCGGAGCCGTTCACTAGTTCAGCGTTCTTCCTTACTTTTTCAACATCTTCCTTTCTCGCCGTGTCCACCTTGTTTATTATGATCACATCGGCACTTCTGAAATTAACTTCCCCCGGGTGATAAAGCAGTTCATGCCCGGGCCTGAAAGGATCGGCAACAACAATCTCCAGGTCAGAATGATAGAATGAGAAATCGTTGTTGCCACCGTCCCAGATGATGATGTCCGCCTCCTTCTCGGCCTCCCGAAGTATCTTCTCATAATCCACTCCCGCAAAGACGACCGTGCCGCTGTCTATGTGCGGTTCGTATTCCTCCCTTTCCTCAATCGTTGTGTGATACCGGTCCAGGTCATCATACGTCTCAAATCTCTCAACCTCTTCGGCAAGGAGATCGCCATAGGGCATCGGATGCCTTATCACGGCCACCTTTTTTCCCATTTCCTTGAATATGGCGGCAACACGCCTCGTCGTCTGGCTCTTCCCCGACCCGGTTCTTACCGCAAGCACGGAAACCACTGGCTTAGCGGACCTGAGCCTTATGCGGCGGTTTCCCAGGAGGGTGAAATCTGCCTCATTCGAAAGGACAAGGGAAGCCTTGTGCATTACATCTTCATGCGGAATGTCGCTGTATGCAAAGACTACCTCCTGCACCGCCTTTTCCCTAATTAACTCGGGAAGCTTTGTTTCCGGGTAGATGGGTATCCCCCCGGGATAGAGCTTACCTGCGAGGTGCGGCGGATATGTCCTGTTTTCTATGTTCGGTATCTGTGTTGCTGTGAATGCCACAACCTCAAATTCGGGGTTGTCCCTGTAGTAAGTATTGAAATCGTGAAAATCCCTGCCTGCAGCCCCCATTATTACTATTTTTCTTCCCATGATATCCCTCTGGTTAAATTGATCCTGCATGTTGTCTTAATCCTGCTGTTAGTGACCCGTGCGCCTGCATGAGAACAATCCACATGCTAAACTCTGTTAACATGGCTGCTACGGGCTGAACATGTCAGACAATCGTCGGCTTTTCAGATAATATTAAATAAAGAGTAAATTATTTCTGTTCAGGGTCTGGGATGCTCTCGATATTGGAAATTGCAATAGCTGCATGGTTGGTCATTTCGGTGGGTCTAGCCATCTGGACTTACCACGATTCGTGGATGCTGGCGTTTTCACGCGCATGGTCTGTCGCCTCGCTTCTTTTCGGTCCATTGGGTCTACTTGCATATCTAATCCGCTCTAGGGTCTTAGGCATAAGAACTAACGGATCGAGCGTGCCTCCCTATGAACTGAGGCATGTGGATGACAGGCCGTTCAAATCTGGCGGGAAGCAAGTTCATACAGAAAAGGGAGCTGCATCAGTCAACGTCTCCACGGCGGGCGATTTCGAGACGGCTCATCTTTCCCAGGGTTTGCCTCGTTGCCCGAGATGCAGCACGGCCGTTTCCTATTATGATGTGAAGTGCCTGAGATGCGGCCAGCTGATAAAACCAGCCGCGGTTCCCGGTTCATTCTGAAGCTCTGAGTTCCTTCACGATCCTGTCGTGTGTCTGCGTGATGCCCTCAACGCCTGTGTTGAGCAGAATGCACCTCGACGATTCCACTTCTCTCCTGAAGAATTCTTCCTGCTTCTTGTCATCTCTCACAAGCAGGTATGGGTTGTACCATGGCTCTTTTGCCATTGTTCCCCATTTCTCCTTTGGACCAGATCCCGGCCTGATCATGTAGGTGCCCTCCTTCAGAACTTCTATTGCCTGGTCCGCGTCAAGGTTGACCTGTGCCGGGGATGTTGTATCCCGCCTCAGCAGCACGAGAAGGTTGAGTTCTGCAAAATCTCCCACTTTTCCCTCTCCCTTCATCCACTCCCTCGGAAGAAGCGCTCTTGAGTTGCCAAACGCGTAGAAGCACCAGTTTCTTCCCTCGTCAAAAACGCATTTTCTTTCTCCTGCGGAGCACTTGTCCCAGCAGATTGGGTTTTGGCAGTCCTCCTTTCTGACAACAACATTTTCACATTTACAACCGTCAAGTATGGGTCTGAGCCATGGCTCGTTTTCTTCATTTTCTGACCTTATGTAAAGCCTCCTTTCGGGCTGCCTTACGAAGAATCTGTGGCCCGCACCGTTTTTCAACCCGGGAGGGTGCTGTATGTAAACCCAGTCATCCCCCACAACTTTTCCGTCTGTTTCCTGGAAAAGCTGGTTAACTTGAGTTGTCTTCCCCGTGCCCGTCGGCGCAACAACAACGATTCCCTTGCCCTCCAGTTCGGCGCATGCACCGTGAATCGAGTGAGTGTTGTAGTGTCTCTCCAGTATGGCAGCAGCCATCCCAAGCGCCCAGCTCTTTGCCTGTCCGTAGTATTCGGTGTTTATGAAGAGGGCGGTGTTGAGCTCCGGGCTGTACATGGCCTGCGCTTCCATGTTCGGGACGCCTATAACCGAATAAACAAAGGCATGAGGTAGCGAAGTTGAATTGTTTGGAGCGGGCCACCAGTTCTCAGTCCAGAAATCATACTGATGCTGGCTGTTCCCTGTAAACCTCACCACTATGCCGTTGATATTTGCATCCCAGACCAGTTTCCTGTCATATTTGAGGTATTTCAGCGCGTGATCAAGCATAGCGTTCATTTCATCTTTCGGAACATCCTTCCTTGATTTTGCACGCGACGTCTCCTTGGTTATGTAATTGTTCAACATGGCCATGAGGAATTCACGGTGCTGGTAATAAGAAGAGGTTAAAAAATGTGTGCCAAGACTCCTTCTTCCGACTGTTGCGCCACTTCCCTTTTTTGCTGTCTAGTACGATGGCTCAAAACTCCAAAGACTGGCGACCGAAAGGAGTATTAATGATATACCGGACACTCTTTACTTCAGGTTTGTCCAATGGGCTGCTTGATGCTTGTGGATGGCGGCGGTCGAAGATACCTTGTTCCCGAAGGCAAAGGCATCACCAGGGTGCTTGGCCTTGGCGTATTGGACAGGGACAGTCTTTCCAATACTGAGCCGGGCAGCAGGGTTTCAATTGCGGGAAGGAAATTTACACTTCTAAGGCCGACCCTTAGCGACATGATGCTCTCCCTTGAACGGGGTCCGCAGGTGATAACTGAAAAGGATGGTGCGCTGATTGCCCATTTCATTGACCTGCGCTGCGGTTCAACCGTTCTCGAACTGGGAGCAGGCTCGGGCTCACTATCGCTTCTGCTTCTCCATGGGGTGGGTTCCAGTGGGTCTGTCGTGACAGTAGACAACAGACTGGAGCACCTGCGGCTTGCGGGCTCAAACATTGAGAGATTTGGGCTTGGGGGTTCATGGCATCCAGTTCTTTCGGATGCTCGAAAACATATGGGAGTTTCATTTGCGGACGCAGCCTGCATGGACAA
>JAKAPY010000093.1 GCA_021811925.1 Thermoplasmata archaeon
AGGGCCAGTCCGAGCGTACCACCTACGAAAGCGAAAGGCAGTATGGGGAAGGCGGAGCCGATGAGATAGAACAGGCCCGTCTGCAGGCCCGCTTTCCTCGGGTTCTCGCTGCTTTCCCTCGATCTTCCTAGCTTGTTTCTGACAAAGAAGTCTGTGGCATTTTCGCCTTCGCTTGCAATCGACTCGGCAGCCTGTGAAATGTATTCTCCCTTGAAACCCATGTCTTGCAGGAGGTCCTTCAGCCTGGTGACTTTCTCTTCGTGGCTTACAATATCTATTTCCCTTGCGACCCTGTCGCTCTGCCTTTTCTCTATCTCCATGTGCGCTTTAGTCGACATGTAAGCCCCTATTGCCATGGACAGAGTGCCTGAAATACCTACAACAAGGCCTCCCGCCGCAACCAACACCGGCGTCTTGACGACCGGCTCAAGACCGGCCACTGCTGCGAGGACTTCTACGAGGCCGTCGCTCATGCCGTAGAAAACATCCCTGATGGACTCAAGCCTGCCTGACATGCTCACAAGCTGGTTGGCGAAGTAGTCTTCATGCAGTATTTCATCCACAATTATTCCGTGGAGCTTTTCCGCATCTTCCTTGCCTATGCCGCTTTCAAGCAGAAAGTCCCTGTACTCGGTGATGACATTTTCCTCACCCCTCTCGAAAATGCGTATGACCATCGGAAGGCCGAAGAGCCTCCTGACCAGCTTTATGAAAAGAAGCTTGTAACGTGGATAGGTGTACGAGATATTCTCCTCCCCGAGCCTGGAAAGGAAATTCTTCCAGAATACAGCATGCCCTTTCTCCATCTCGCTGAGCTGCGCAAGGTATCTCCCTGTCTCCTCGTTCTGTTCTGACTTCCCAAGGGCACCGTAGACGTTGCAGTCCTTGACCTCTTCCCTGTAGAACCAGAGTGCTTTTTTCACTGCGACGCTGTTGTCCATCATTATCGTAACCGGGGCAAGGCAAATTGAAACTGAATTCATTATTTAGCCTTTCCTCAAGGGGCGGAGCGAACAGTGCAGCAAGGCGGGGAGGCGGCAACAAACACTAAGAATTAAGAAGACATTGTTTACAGCGGTCATGTCAATGGATCATGCAACGGTAAGGTCGCCCAGGGGAAAATTGCTGAACTGCAAGGGATGGGGGCAGGAGGCGGCGCTCAGGCTGATTATGAACAACCTCGACCCGGAAGTGGCTGGCGATCCTGAGCATCTCATTGTATACGGTGGCAGGGGAAAGGCGGCGCGCAGTTGGGAGGCTTTTGACAGGATAGTGAATGCACTGAAAAGCATGGAAAATGACGAAACTCTCCTTGTCCAGAGCGGTAAACCGGTCGGAATATTCAGGACTTCTTCCTCGATGCCCAGGGTTCTTATTGTGAATTCCCAGATCGTTCCGAGGTTCGCAACGGACGACATATTCTGGGACCTTGAGGCTAAGGGACTCACGATGTACGGCCAGATGACAGCAGGCTCCTGGATATACATCGGGACGCAGGGGATTCTGCAGGGAACATACGAGACGCTGCATGCAATAGCCTCTCAGGCGTTCGGGGCCGAAACACTTGCATCCAAATGGATTCTGTCTTCAGGGCTCGGCGAGATGGGAGGGGCTCAGCCTCTCGCGATCACAATGAACGGGGGCGTCGGTATAATAGTCGAGGTGGACATTTCAAGGATAGAGCGCAGGCTCAGGGACAGGTATCTCGACACATGGACCAATAATCTGGACGAAGCCCTCAAGATGAAGGATGAGGCGCTTGCCTCGGGCCGCCCCCTGTCCATCGGCCTTCTCGGAAATGCATGTGACATCTATACGGAGCTGGTTCGCAGGAAAATAGTGCCGGATATAGTCACGGATCAGACTGCCGCCCATGACATAATGCTCGGCTACATTCCCTCGGGCTACTCGCCAGCGGATGCAGATGTGCTGAGAAGGGAGAAGTCTGATGAGTACAAGCAGGCAGTCTACAGGAGCATCGTGCTCGAGACAGACGCGCTGCTCTGGTTCAAGTCCCAGGGAGCCTGTGTTTTTGATTATGGAAACGACATCAGGACCAGGGCGCAGGAGGGAGGGCTCAAGAACGCGTTCGAAATCGAGGGTTATGTGCCCGCGTACATCAGGCCCCTCTTCTCCATCGGCTCCGGACCTTTCAGATGGGTCGCACTTTCTGGCGACCCCGAAGACATAAGGAGGATTGACAGCGAAATACTGCGCGAGTTTGACGATCCGCATCTCAGGAAATGGATTAACCTTGCATCCGAGAAGGTGCATTTCCAGGGTCTCCCCGCAAGGATATGCTACATGAAATACGGCGACAGGGAGAAGATGGGATTGATGATAAACAGGCTTGTGCGCAGCGGAGAAGTATCCGCGCCCGTCGCCATCGGCCGGGACCATCACGACACAGGTTCGGTCGCGTCCCCCTACAGGGAGACTGAAAGGATGAAAGATGGAAGCGACGCAATTGCAGACTGGCCCATACTCAACGCGCTTCTCAACGCAATCTCCGGAGCGACATGGGTCTCGGTTCACCATGGCGGCGGAACAGGCATAGGCAACTCGATCCATGCTGGTCTGGTTATAGTTGCCGACGGCACGGATGAGCAGGCGGCGAAGATAAGTTCTGTCCTGAACGCCGATCCCGGTTTGGGCCTCATCAGGCACGCCGATGCGGGCTACGAGGCGTCGGCGGAGATGCTTAGAAAAGGGGTAAGGTTCAGATATTTCGGTGAGTCGGGATGAAATCGGCTTACATGAGACTTGCAGACAGGGGGGACGTTGACGACATCAGGAACATGCTGCTGGAGGACAACGAAAATGACTACATCCCCGACATATTGGACGAGTGGGTGGCCGAAAAGGCCACCTACGTGGCAACTGACGGTGAGGAGATACTGGGAATGGCGCACAAGCATATGGCTCCTGACGGGAGTCTCTGGCTTGGTGGCCTGCGGGTGAGAAAGTCAGCGAGGAGACGGGGAATAGGAAGCACAATCTCGCAGTTCATGGCCAACCTGCCCGATTCAAATGTCACGAGGCTGCTGATTGACGAGGAAAACGAGGCGTCGATAGGGCTGACTCTCAAGACAGGTTACAGGATGAGGCTCACGGCCTCCATATGGGTGTCGGGCAACAGCACGGGAGAGATAGAAATGAACGAGCTGGACGGGGACAGCCTCAACCCTGGAAAGGAGTACCATTTCGGCGCGCCCGATACACTTGTCCCCACTGCCTGGTACGGGTTCGAGCTGAATGAGAGAGCTGTGCTTGTTGCGAACGACTTCGGCCTCCGGTTTGTAGCGGACAGGGGAAGGAACGTGTTTCTGCTCAACGCGGAGCGCAAATCGGTGACACCACTGCTGCTCAGGAAGAGGGAACTGCTTGGGCACATCCCCGAGGGATATGTCTTATTCGGCCGGGCCGATGATGACTTCGGACCCCATGGATATGATCAGTCGCTCTGGGCAAAAAGGGTCGTTTTCTTTGAACACAGCAAGAATGCAACCGTTCACCGAGACAGCCTGTAGCGCAGAATTGCAGCTATTCCGCCGAGCGATTCGATCTGCTTGCCCGGTTCCCAGCGTGATGTTACAATGAAGACGTTTGCGGCCTTCTCCTCCGCCCTTTTCATCATATCGTTGACATTTCCCTCCCTGAGAAGCCTGTCCGAAACAATCAGCAGCTCAACGGCGCCTGCCTCCAGGGCGGCTGCAACCTCGTTCATACCGTAGGTGCACGGCCCGTCACGCGCGATCTGTTCCTTCAGCCCTTCGACGACCCTTGCCTCCTCCGCCATACGGACATCCTCCAGGAGTTTTGCGTTCTCGGGCTTGGACATCGCCTCCCTTATGCCTGCCATCCCTCCCTGGCCCGTGTGTATCAGCTGCGCATTGGTAAATATCTCCGGCTCGACGGATTTGGCCTCCCTGACAAAATCGTCCTTGATGAATCCCGGCCCGACGACAATAACAGGCAGTCTAGGCATCGCCCTTACCTGCTCCAATATCTGTGAGAAGAAGTCCGACTTTTCCTTTTTGCCCGGGCTTTCCTTCATCGAGGTCGACTGTATGGTTGCGACCTCCTCCACCCCGAAACTCTTAAGCAGGGCAACTGTTGCCTCGCCGTATTCGACCGCCACTGCAATTATCTTAGCGTTTCCCTTTCCCGCAACTGCCTCCCTTATCCTATGGAGAATGTGCGAGGGCCAAACCTCCTTGCGGATGACGATGTCCGTGCCCTCCGTCACATTGAGCGTGTGGAATGAGCCAGTATCGAACGGCGCATCAATTATCCTGCCTGAAACGCGCAGCGTGTTCTGGAATTCCATGAATTCACACCTTTCGACTGAGAGGGAAATGAATACCCTCACCTTTTTCTCTCGCTCTGCCCTGATCGCGTCCTCCCTGGCCTCTTCCCTCCTGTAGGTGGATGCGCTGACAATGTCCCCCAGAAGTATGATGTTGTACAGGTGCCACAGGTCGTCCGGATTGGTCACGAGGACCTTCATCTCGCCCGTCTTCGGGTTCTGTTCAAGCAGCCTCATGACAAGCCCTCATATGTGCTCCCTGCCCCTCTGGAAATATTCGCCCACTATCTTGAAGAGTGTACGCGCGCCGCCGAGCACATTCTGCCCGGTGCCCGAACCGGTGCACTTGCCCCCGGCGATTGCATCCAGTATGTCATCCACCCTCAAACCGTTCCCTTCGAGCACGGTGAAAGCCCTGCCCACCTCCGAGGGACCGTGCGAATCACTTCCGCCTGTTGAGCCGATGCCTTTTTCGCGGGCATAACGCTCCGCCCTCCTGTTACGGGAGTTCAGATTCCTGCCGTTGATGGTCTCAATTGCACTGACCCTCAAAGTCCGAAGGACGGCTTGGCCCGCTCCGGTGCCAAGGCGAAACGGGTGCGACGGAACGGCAACCCCTCCAAATGCAATCACTTTTTCAACCGTTTCTGCCATAGTACGTCCCCTGGGGAGATCCTCCTTTATGCCGAGGCAGAGCAGGTGCCCCTCGGCCGTCGACACTTCGGAGCCCGTGACAACGACCAGCCTGCCACCGGCGAGCTCCAGAGCCCGCTCCGACCCCCTTATGCTGTTATGGTCCGTCACGGCAATTCCATCCATGCCGTTCTTCAGGGCTGAGGCAATCGTCTCCTCCACGGTCGAAGAGGAGTCGGGGCTGAAGACTGTATGATTGTGAAGGTCAATTCTCATCTGATCTTTGCACCCACACCTATGCTCCCCCCGTCGACACCCACAGGGCGCCCGCCGACTGTGAGCGGGCTGACACCGGAACTGTCGACGACGACAGCAACTTCCTTCCATTCCTTGAGCTTTCCTTCCTCAAGAGCAAAGCCGTTCACGCCGCTCGCGGCGATGCGCAAATCGACTGTCCTGAATTCATCTATCGTTATTGTCCTGCTAGGGACGCTGCCGTCCAGCCTGCCAATCGGCGCTCCATCTGGGGGAACGAGCAGCCTTACCATGCCGTCCTTCTCGGCGGCGAGCATCATTCCCTGTGACTCGTATCCGCGGAGCTTGGCGCTCGCGAGATTTGAGACAACGACGACCATCTTTCCGTCAAGCTGCTCTTCCGTGTAATGAGCCCTCAGTCC
This sequence comes from Thermoplasmata archaeon, assembly GCA_021811925.1. Classification (GTDB taxonomy): domain Archaea; phylum Thermoplasmatota; class Thermoplasmata; order Sysuiplasmatales; family Sysuiplasmataceae; genus JAJZXY01. The sequence continues at coordinate 5,620 of JAKAPY010000093.1, forward strand.
CGCCACAATCTGTCTCCTTTCGCCTATATCGACCTCGAATAGAAACAGCTTGTCTGCGGCAGGATGTTTTTTCACCGAAACGATGCGTCCGACGCGCAAGTCAAGCGGCACACCCTCTTCCTCCTCCTTCCGCGCCTCTATCTTGCTGAACACAGGGGACGGTTCCCTGAGTGTGAATTTACCTGAATTCCTGCTTATATCATCCCACATCGGCGAAACACCTTCCAGGCCGAGGAATGTAAGAATCCTAGCAGAGGAAAAGGGCAGGAATGGATTGGACATCACTGCAAGCTTCCTTATGAGTTCAAGGTTGACGTACAGGTCGGTCTGGCATTTCGCCCTGTCTTGCTTTAGGCTGAACCACGGGGCGCACCTGTCGAAGTACTGGTTTCCCTTCTGTGCCGTGTCCATGACTACCTTCAGCGCCTTCTTGGATGCGCAGCCCTCTATCAGCGCTGCCTCCTCTTCGGCTGCCTTGCTGATTTCGTCAAGAATCAGCGTACCCTCCTCCGACGTCGGACCTTCAAGAGAGCCGAAGTTCTTGAATGCGAACGAAAGGACTCTGTGGTAATAGTTGCCGAGGGTTGCGACAAGCTCGTTGTTGACCTTTGCCTCGAATGATTCCATGCTGAACTCGCTGTCCCTTCCTTCAGGCATGATAGCCGCCAGGTAATACCGCACCTGCTCCGGTGTGAATTCCTCCATAAGCGACTCTATTGTCGGCGCCCCTCCCCGGCTCTTCGAGAATTTCTTACCGTCCGAGGGAGTGACCCACTCCGTTGCGCTGACGAAATATGGCAGCTCGAGTCCCCCGTGGCCCATCAGCATGGATGGCCATATTATTGTGTGGAACGGTATGTTGTCCTTTCCCATGAAGTAGTAGTGCTTTGCCTCCGGGTTCTCCCAGTAGTCCTTCCACCCATTTTCATTTCCATTCTTCTTCGCCCATTCTATAGCCGCGGACAGGTATCCTATGACTGCCTCGAACCAGACGTAGATTACCTTCTTCTCCATCCCCCTGACAGGCACAGGAATGCCCCACTCGAGGTCCCTGGTGAGCGCCCTGTCGGTCAGCCCTGCCGACAGCCAGTTTCTGGAGAAGTCGATTAC
>JAKAPY010000094.1 GCA_021811925.1 Thermoplasmata archaeon
AGAGTGAGATGGAGCTCGCCGAATTTATTGCGGCCTGGAACGATACGAATTGTCCGCCTGGGACGACCCCCTTTGTGTTCACGGCTACTGTCCCCGAAGGTACTTTCATCGAAGGTTCGCCGAAGTAGTTATTCACCGAGGAAATGGATGGGTTCTGGCCCGACATCAGTTGCCAGCCGTAATCGCCATAGCTGCCGCCGTTGTCGAAATAAGAAACCAGGGCAAAGGTTCCCTGGGTAGATGCCGCAGGAGCAGCTCTCTCCTCCAGCAGCCTGTTCTGCGTATGAGTGAGTTGTAGCGCGTTCGGAAACATCGAAATGGCCATCAAGGCAACTATCACGAATGCAACCGCTTTCTTCATTAAAACCCCTTAGGGTAATCCGTCAAAGGGTAGATAAAACTGTAGCAGCTGGCCATTGTTTTCCACTCAGGACGAATAGGCCCCTGTTTCCTGTCCTATTCTCTATGCCGAATTTCCGCGAAAGTATCAAATGTATCCTATAGCAGGGTTGAGACATAATCGCTGAACTCGTCTATCATATCCTGCCATGTTCTTTCAATTGCCTTCTCCCTGTACGTGGCAGATGGTCCCATCTGGTATGCATTGGTCAGGGCTTCCCTGACAGTCTCCTCGCTTGTGAGTCTGCAGAAGTTTACACCCGGTTTTCCGCCATAGACCTCGATGTGTATGGGCAGGTCGTTAATCACGGCCGGCGTTTCCATTGAAAGCGCCTCGGCAGGAGTGATGGAATATCCTTCTTCGAGTGACAGGTAAATGTAAATGTCGCTTTCCGCGTAGATGCCATACACACCTTCATTTGCCTGGGGAGGTCTCAGGTCGTAATTTATCTTGTATTTTTGGCAGTTCTCCTGCAGCGCCAGCTCGTTTTCGTTCAGCTTTCCCCGAACGTGTATAAACCTTATATTCTTCCCCGGAAAAGTCTCTCTCAGTATCCTGGGAACCTGGAGCATTGGAGTGCGTCTGCTTGCTCCAGGCGCTATCCCACCTACGTGCGAAACCACGATTTCATCCTTTCTCGAAACGCGTGGGACCACTTCATGGACATCAACACCGCACTTGATCACCCTGAGCGGCTTGTTGAATTTGCTGCGCACCTGGCCCGCGACGAAGTCGCTTATTGCAATGAACGAATCTGCATTTCTCATGGCGAAATTATTCAGTGCCTCTTCCACCCTGTTCTCCTTTACCTGGTAAGGGTGGAATACAACCATGAGGTCGGGAAAGAGGTACTTCCCATCTATGGAAACCAAGAACTTCCTCCCACTGAACCTGTTGGAGGCATATGCCCTCAATGATGAGGTGACAAGGCTGATGAATGCATGGTTCGCCGAATTGGAGCTGAGTATGATTCTCGGATAGCTGGTCCCGTTGTGCAGTCTCTCCACATACTGGGAAATTGCGCTGTTCTTTGCCGGATAGTCAAGCGAAACAAGGATGACATCTTTCATGATGAACTGCCTTGGGAGATGTTTGGTACTCAGTCGTACCAACTCTCTGATTTAAGACTATTCTTGCTTTGCATGCTGCCGCACGGGGCGTCTCCTGCAGGCCACGGCCGAACATGACTCTCATGTGAGTAGTTCGATGTATATGCCATCCGGGTCCTGTATGTACACCCACCTGCTCTTGTCTGTCTGGACATTCAGTATTACGGGATGGCCAGCAGATTCAGCTTCCCTGATGGCTTTATCCATGTTGTCCACACGGAAGGCGAGATGATCCAAACCCTCTCCCACTGTGTATGGGGCATCATGTTTCGACCCCTTTTCATAGAAGTTGAGTTCAAGCTCTGGACCGCCTTTCCTGCTTTGCAGCGAAACAACCTCTCCATCAACCTCTTTTATTTTTTGCCTGCCGGTGACCTGCATATTCAGTATCTTTGTGTAGAATTCAATCGATCGTTCCAGATCCCTTACCCTGATGCCGGTGTAAACAAAGTCCGCCTTCATGACTTCACCGTTGCGTTGATCAATTCGGATCGGTTAAGAAGATTCACCCTTCGAACGACGGTATTATTAATAGTCTCAAATAGGACTCAATCACTGTATTTGCAGCCTGTAACCTCGCTTCGGTGTATTTGTGCTATGATAAATGCATTTTAGCAGGAGCGGCCAGTCCAAGGTTCAGATGCAGGCCTCACTGTCAGATCGGTGTGAACATATTTCAACCGAAACAGATTTTCGGGTCTCCTATGAATCAACTTCAGAGTCAAAGCCGCACCGCTGGTGCCATCTTCGTCATGATGCCAAAACTTAAGTCAAGTTTGCCTCATTGATGGGCTCGTATTACATGCTCTCTAGGCACACTCTGCAAAAAGTGATTCCCATTGTCCTGACTATTGCATTTGTGTTGCTTCTTTCAATATATAATTACAAACTTTACGTGAATAATTACTACACTCTTTTCGATCTCGGTGTCGGATACAGGCTGTCTTATCTGTTCTCGCAAACATTCTCCCTTGTCGGCTGGCCATTCCCGCACAGGCTTGTGTCAGCAATACCGTACACCAAGATGTTCTATACGGTTACAGGCATCACCTTGCTTGCTTATGACAGCCCACTGACACTACTGATCGATCAGACGGTTGTAATCGGTTTGGGATCGTATGCCCTTTACAAGATTGCGGAAATCAAGACTGGAAGCTACAAGATAGGAGTCACCTTTCAGGTGCTTTATTTTCTTTTCCCGTCAACCTACGGGTTCATGGGCCAGGGGGGAAACTTCATGGTGTTCCTTGAGGGTTTTCTTCTGCTCAATTATATGTTCTTTCTTCAGAAAAAGTGGTCCTTCTTCATCATAACGGGTGCTCTTGGTGCGCTCACAAACAGCTGGGCTCCGGGCATTTTCTTCATTCTTTACTTTATGGAGTTCATCAGCAGTGGAAAACATTTTTTTCCGGAGCATCCCCTGGTGGAGATGTCAATCAGGCTCAGAAAATATTTTAATTCGCTCTGTAACATTCTGAAGCACCATGATTCCTTCGGCATGGTACCTGCAGGACTTCGCTCGAAAGGAATCGCCCTGAAGCGTCTCATTTTGCGCAACATGAACCGAAACACTCTGCCAATTGCGATCACAGTCGTAATCTGGATGGCAATCTTCGCTTTCGAGATTCATATTTACACGCTGGGGGGACTGCTGAGTTCATCCAGGATATCTGCTGGTTCTGGAGGCTCCTCATCCAGTGGCACAGCCTCTCTTCTGTCGTTCTTCATCAACGGTGAATCAATCCCCAAAATTCTGTATGCTATAGTGCAGCTTTTTCCGCTTTTCTTCACATCGCTTCTCTCGTTGTTTGTTCTGCCTGCGGTTGGCTACTTCGTTGTTATGGGTCTGACCACAAACTACGGCCCCTATTACAACTTATTTGAACAGTATCCCTATCTCTATTCTGGATTTCTTTTCATTTCATCGGTGACAGCGCTTGCGCGACTACCAAAGAAGAAGATAGTCAACCAGCTTCTCATTCTGATGGTATTAACGAGTGTCATTTCATTTGCTCTCTTTTCTCCCTTCAGCATCACCAACGTGGCATCAGGTCAACTGGGGGCTCAGATAGGCGACTCTGTCGTTGTCTCAAACATAAACCATGCCTACTCCCTGATACCAGTGCATTCATCAGTCTTCTTGCAGAATGATATGCCGCAACTTATGAACAGGGACAAGGTCTACATGGATGGCTATTATAACAATCAGACCGTAGACTACGCTGTCATGAATCCGCTCGCACTCAACCATATAATGAGTGCTTTCAGTGGATTTAGCCTCTACTGGGCAAATCATTTTGCAGGCAACAATTCATATGGCGTATACGAGAGCATGCAGGGCCTGATTGTATACAAGCTCGGATACACGGGAAGTCCGGTATACTACGTGCCGTATGCAGCCTCGCAGCCGATTGGGCTGCTCTACTCGTTAGGGCAGAGGCTGACGACCGAACAGCTCAGTTCTAACGGCTTGCTCCTTTCACCGGGCAACTTCACAGTTTCCTACACCGTCTCCAATGTTTCAGAGCAGAGCACTATCAACCACTTCTTGTTCACTGCATACTCAGAGAGCGGGCAGATACTGCCGCTCCGGCTTGTTTCAGTCAGCGAATCTGCAACTCACCCGGGCCAGTATTTTGTCCAGCTCAGCTATTCCGCACGCCTTTTCCATCAGGTGTCTTTCAGTATTTTGAACAAAAACGGGCTGATATGCTCCGCTTCGCTCACGATTGATTCCATTTCAGTAGCTCAAACCAGTCCCTGAAAGGAGACCTCATGAAAATACTGCAGCTGTGCCCCGACTATCCACCTTATGTCCGCGGCGGCGGAGCCCAGACTTACAGGATTCTAGCAGATGAGTGGAAGAGGGAGGGGCACGAGGTGGAAGTAATTGCATCGGTCCCTTCGGCCCTTGCGAATGAACAGGCTGCTGTCTCCGATGGAGGGGAGTGTGACTTCTTCAGACTCATCGGCGCCCCTGAGAGACTGAGGGAGGCATCGTACTTCATGCCGATGCAAGCCGGGGAACTGCTCAGGTTGCGTCGCACTCTGAAGGTGAAGGCCGCGGTTAGCGACAGGATAGTGATACATGGCATCATGGAGACAATGCCGCTGCTCTCTCTGCTTATGCTAAGGCGGTATTCTGGCAGGATTCTGCTTGTAGATCATGCCGTCTCGACAGCAGAGCACACAACATTGCTCAGGCTCCTGTCCAGAATATTATACAGGACAATAGGCAAGCTCGCTGTCGGCAGGAATGTGAACATACTTGTGTTTGGCGACCGTTCCAGGCAGGAATTCATAAGTTATTTCGGTAAGAAGCACGCGCCGAGCATTTCTGTTGTTCCGCTTGGCATTGATGTAACCGGGTTTGGCGAATGCTACAGGCGCGCAATGGAACGGGAGAGCCAGCTTTCAAAATGGCTGTACTCATACGTCAGGCCTAATTGCCCGTTCATTTTGAGTGTTGGCAGGAACGTCCGGACAAAAGGGTTCGATGTGCTCATAAGATCATTCTCTGAAACGGTGAAGCGTCATCCGGATGCTGTCCTCCTGATTGCCGGGGATGCGGCAGCGCACACAAACGAACTCAAACGGCTTGCAGAGGAATTGCACCTCGCGGATAGAATCCATTTCATGGGGCGTGTCACCGAAGAGGAGAAAGTGTTCCTCATGGCGAAGTGTTCCTTGCTTGTCATACCCTCGCTTAAGGAAGGTTACGGGCTCAACGCGGTTGAGGCCGACATACTTGGAGTCCCTGTAGTGGCTACGCGAACAGGCGCACATGAGCAGATACTCCACGGCTCCAGGTCATGCCTCTTTGTCCAACCGGGAAGCGAGGCGGAACTCACCACATCTCTCATTGAAATGCTGAGCAGGCCACGACTCCCTTCGGAATTCGGGAAGGATGAGGCAGCACGCTTCGATATGCGTGAACTGTCCAGGAAATATCTCGACACATTCAGCGGAAGGTAGACGGCAGTAACGTGACTGGCCGCCCACTTCGGTCAATGTTTCTGTTTTTTGGCTGCTAATCACTTGCGCTCGATCGTGGGCCGGGACTGCTGCAGCCTGATGCCGCTCTTCGCATATGTATTTGTAAGGATCTTAACGACGCCCTGAAACACTTCGTTGGCCTGTGTTGTCTTCTTCTCAAGGTTGTTCTGTCTGATTTCCCTGCTGAGACTTACCTCGTTTATTGTCCTCTCGAAGCACTGGATGGCATTGGCGTCTTTAGGGTCAATGAAAAGAGTTCCCGCATTTATGAGCGAATCGCTCTCTCTCAGTTCCTTCACGTCATATGCGACTATCCTGAGGTTGTAAAGTGCTCCAAGATTCATGACTCCCGAATAGCCGCCTGAGGCGAAGTATGGAAGGAACAGAATATCTGCACCCTGAAACAGTTCAGGCACCTGCTCGTCGGGGACGTCAGGCCTGTATTCTATCCTGTCCGCTGGAAATTCTCTGAGCGCATTCTGCATGACTTCCTTATATTCAGGGAAATTGGGGTTAATTCCCCCGGCCACCGTCACTCTTATGCGCGCGTCGGTCCGCATCAGTCGTGAAATAATATTCAGTGCACCCTTCAGATCCTTCTGCGGTCCCCACTTTCCGAACAGCAGTATTCTCACCGAATCTGTCCTCTTTGCAGCCTGGCCGCTTATGCGACCATTGCCAGGGACCCCGTTCAGCCCCTCCACAAAGGGAACAACGAGGGATGTCACCGGCCTTTTGTATTTCTTCTCCAGTATGTATTTCTGGCTCGGGCGCGGAACTATGACGAGCGTGCTGTCGATTAGGAGCTTCTCCAGAAGGGAGGCCGTCACCTTAGAAACAACATTTACATTGTATCCGAGTTTGGCCGGCTCTTCCGTCTCTATAAAATCATGCATGTAGACAACTACTTTCTTCTGCGTCAGTTTGGCGAGCAATGAGGGAACGAGCAGGCCTATCACATTCGAAAGCTTGTCAGGCCCGAACATTGTAAGTGAGGCATTGAAGAAATACGCTTCCGATTCCCTGTCCCTGAGCATTTGGACAAGCGTCCTGATGATTGACATCGGGTTTCCAATGCTCCAGGAGCGTTTGAGCTGCACCTTGCCAGCTTCGGCAGCCCTGGGGATGAAGCTTCCA
>JAKAPY010000095.1 GCA_021811925.1 Thermoplasmata archaeon
CCTTATGTAACTCGCGACCCTCTCGGCATCAGGAAGATAGACGTTCTCCCATGTGTAGGTGAAGGGCGTGTCAAACCCGGACACCCGGAGTATTGGCGCCGTGAGGCTGTCAATAGCCTTCTCGGCTATCAGGGCGGAGACTTCCGCCCCAAAGCCGCAGAACTTTGGCGCCTCGTTTGCAACAACCACTCTCCCTGTCTTCTCAACAGATTTCAGCACAGTCTCTATATCCAGCGGTGACAGCGTCCTCAAATCGACAACCTCTGCAGAAATTCCCTCCCTGGCAACCATAGCCGCCGCCTCCAGGCATGTGTGCACAGATGCACCGTATGTGATCACTGACACATCCCTTCCCTCGAGCGCTATCCTCGCCTTTCCTATCGGCACAGTGTACGCTCCGTCGGGCACCTCCTCCTTGACAGACCTGTATATCCTCTTAGGTTCAAGGAAGACAACCGGGTCCTCGTCACGTATTGATGCAATAAGCAGTCCCTTGGCATCGTAGGGTGTTGAAGGCGTCACAACCTTCAGCCCGGAAGTGTGCGCGAAGTATACTTCCGAACTCTGTGAATGGTAGAGCCCGCCCTTGATGCCCCCGCCGTAAGGCGTCCTGATGACAACCGGGGCAGTGTATGTACCACCGGACCTGTAGCTGATCTTTGCAAGTTCGCTCACTATCTGGTCGAAAGCAGGATAGATGAAGTCCATGAACTGAATCTCGGCTATGGGCCGCATTCCGTAGAGCGCCATGCCCGTTGCCGCCCCGATGATCCCGGACTCGTTGAGCGGTGCGTCCATCACCCGCTCTCCCCCAAACATTGCATGCAGTCCCTCGGTCGCCCTGAAAACGCCGCCATCACGGCCGACGTCCTCCCCAAGGATCACGACCCTGCCGTCCAGCTCCATTTCCGTTTTCATTGCATCCGTAACGGACTGAAGAAGTGTCCTGACTGTCATCCGAATCATCTCCCCGTGTATCCCGGTCCGTATCGGCCGACGGTCTCCTCCATCTGCTCCTTCAGGTTCCAGGTCATGCTGGAGTAGACGTTTTCAAATATGCTCTCGACCGGTGGCTTCGGAACTGCCTCCGCTTTTTTTGCGGCCGCCCTGATTTCCTTGTCTATCTCATCCATCAGTTTCCTGTCCGACTCGTCATCCAGATACCCTTTTTTCCTCAGGTAGCCGGCCATTCTCCTTATCGGATCTCTCTTCTTCCACTCCTCGACTTCCCTGTTTTCCCTGTACTTGGTAGGGTCGTCGGATGAGGAATGGGGGCCGAGCCTGTAGGTCAGCGCCTCTATCATTGTGGGCCCCTCCCCGTTTCTTGCCCTTTCCACAGCCTTCTTTGCAGCAGTGTAGACTGCAAGAATGTCGTTCCCGTCAACCCTTTCGCTTGGTATGCCGTATGCCGCAGCCTTCTGTGCGAGCGTCTCGGAGGCAGTCTGCCTGCTCGTGGGCAGCGATATTGCGTAGCCATTGTTCTGGCAGAAGAATATTACAGGTGCCTTGAACACGCCGGCGAAGTTCATCCCTGAGTGAAAGTCGTTTTCGGACGTTGCACCATCGCCGAAAAATGTGAGTGCTATCTCCTTCTTCTTTGTTATCTTGGCTCCCATGGCCATACCTACGGCATGCGGTATCTGCGTCGCTATCGGACTCGAAGGAGTGACTACATTCTTGTCCCTTGAATTGAAATGGTTGGGCATCTGCCTTCCCCTGTTGTAGTCAAGCGAATTCCCGAAAAGCTGGTGAAACAGCTGCAGGACCGTTTCTCCCCTGAGGAGAAGAGCACCCGGTTCCCTGTATGCGGGGAATATCCAGTCTTCTTTCTTGAGAACTGCCGTCGCACCCACGCTGCATGCTTCCTGGCCCGCGGCGCCGATGTAGAACCCTATCCTTCCCTGCCGCTGCAGTCCCATCGAGATTTCCTCGAACTTGCGCACCGTAGCCATTGTCCGGTACATGCGCAAGAGGAGTTCTTCCGGAATAGCTGGTTCCAGTTCCCTCCTGTAGTTCCCTTCATTATCGATTATCTGCAGCATACCTGTCTTCTTTTCCATAACTGTGCTTTCTTTCAAGTCGTCCACTTTCCTCGAAGCTGTTTGGGCAACTGCCTGTCCATCTCGGCATTCCTGTTCCTGGCAAGTCCCTCCAGATAGAGTTCCCCCGCTCTGTAAGAACTCCTTACGAACGGTCCTGATGCAACCATGCCGAAGCCAAGGTCTTTCGCGACCCTTTCATATTCCCTGAACCTGGAAGGGGTGATGAATTCAACAACAGGCAGATGCCGTGGAGTCGGCTGGAGGTACTGCCCAATCGTCAGGGCGTCCACGCCAACATGGCGCAGATCAGCCATAGTCTGCACGAGCTCTTCGTGCCTTTCCCCCAGGCCGACCATGATTGAGGATTTAGTGACTCTTCCCCCGGAGGCCCTCTTCAGGTGTTCAAGAACAGCTAGGCTCTGGTCGTAGCCGGCTCTCCTGTCGCGCACGGAGGGTGTCAGCCTTCTCACAGTTTCCACGTTGTGAGCTAGGACGTCCGCCCCCGACGCGATTATCCTGTCAAGGCTTGTCGTGTCGCCCCTGAAGTCTGGCATCAGTACCTCTACAAGTACATCGCTTCCAGCCTTGATTTCCCGGACCGTCCTGGCTATGTGCATTGAGCCTCCGTCCGCCAGATCGTCCCTGTCGACTGAAGTCAGAACAATGTAGGTAAGGCCGCTCTCCTTCACCGCCATTGCCACCCTCACCGGTTCGTCATTGTCGAGCACCCGCATCGGATTTGCGGTTTTGACTGCGCAGAATCTGCAGCCCCTGGTGCATTTGTCTCCCATTAGAAGGACCGTCGCGGTTCCGCCACCCCAGCATTCCGCCTGGTTGGGGCATTTAGCTTCCTCGCATATTGTGTGCAGCTGAAGTGACTTCAGTCTGCTGCGAAGAGCGGCATACTCCTCTGTCGCCTCCATCCTCACCTTCAGCCATGCAGGCTTTCGGACATCCGTCATTTTGTTTCTCGCATGGTATTATTCTGACCACTTATACCTTTAATGGCAGACAACTGATAGCATATGACACACGTCCGTCGTGTCGCAACATCTGAAATTGTATCGCAGGTTACCCGAACGCGCATCCAAGCAAGTATTTTATATGAATTCAATTTACTAACGATTGATACGGTCGTGCACTGATGGCTGACAAATCCAAATCATCACGCAAGGTCAAGGACAAATGGAAGGAAAAGACCTGGTTCAAGATATATGCTCCGGAGATGTTCAACTCCATAGAGCTAGGCGAGACGCCGGCAACTACCCCTGATGAATTGAGGGAAAGGGTCACGGAGGCGACCGTCCAGGATCTCACAGGAGATTTTTCCAAGATGCATATCAAGCTGCGCTTCAAGGCAAACAGCATCAAGGGAAGCGAGGTTCACACACAGTTCATAGGGCACGACCTGACAAACGACTATGTCAGACGACTGACGAGGAGGAAAAGGACGAAGACAGAGCACGTTGTCGATGCGGTGACAAAGGAAGGATTCAAGATCAGGGTCAAGACGATGGTGGTCACCGAAAGGAGAATTCAGTCCTCCCAGGAAACATCACTTAGAAACGTGATGGTAAGCGTTGTCCAGAGCCAGGCTTCCACGATGCTCCTTCCGGAGGTCATCAAGGCTATTGTCTCCGGCGACATGGCGAAGGAGATATCGAACGCCACAAAGATCATAATACCGATGAAGAAAGTGGAGATAAGGAGAAGCGAAGTCATCGGTTTCCCTTCCGAGACACAGTCCTTCAGCGAAGTGGCCGCGGCAGAAAAACAGGATGTCCAGCCATCTGAAGCGTCTCAGGCACCCGAACCAGCAGCGGAGGAGCCGCCTGAGGAACCCGAGAAGCGGCAGGAAAAGAGGGCCGAAGAGGAACTGTCCCCTGAAGAGATCGGGGATGCAAGCTGAAAGGCAACTAATCTCTTTTCACACTGCAAGCCGGGGTAGCTCAGACTGGCGGAGCGTCGGACTCATAAGGATCCCGGCGCGGTGCCTTGAGAGATCCGAAGGCCGCGGGTTCAAATCCCGTCCCCGGCAGTCCAATTAACAATGGCACCCGGGCCTGTGACTTCAGGCTATGGATGTCTCACTGAAATGCCAGGGCCCGGGCGCCCTTGGCACAACATGCTCCCGTTTTCAAGCCTCAGCGCTCCTTCGGTTATCCCGGTTGCCGGGTGTCGGTAGCCGTCGGGTCAAGTGTAGTGGGCATTGCCCATCACGAGCCCAGGCTGTGCTTCAGCTGTTATTCCGACCCTTGTTTCCACGGTGCAACAGGCCATCACACGGATGGCTGCAGATTCCGCAACTTCCTATTCAAGCACGACTCTCCTGAAGCTGGCGGGGCCAACTGTTGTTTTACCGGTTCCACGCGAGGCAACGCACTTTTTTCCATCCGTCGTTGCCGTCTCCTTCTCCGTACCGAGGAAAGTTACGGTGCATTCGCTCAGGACGCTCCCGGCATCGAAAGAGCCTTTCCCGGAAGAAAGCCTGTGCTCCTCCCCGTCATACTTCAGGAATTTCCCGCTTCCGTATACAATGAACCTGTTGCCGCTCATGGGAATTATCGAGCCCTTCCTCACAAAAAGGTTCATGGACCCCTCCTTCCTGAGCCATTGTTGCCCCTTGTGGACCATGCCGTCGTCGAGAGAGAACCACTCCCCTTCAGGAAGGTACAGCTCCCTTCCCTCAGCCCCCCTGTCAAGCACCGGGGCGTAGAGCAATCCATCCCCCACCATGTATTCATCGTTGACACTGTACGAAGTCCTGTCATTCTGGAAGGAATAGAAGAGTGGCCTCACTACAGGATGGCCCTTCGCATGTGCCTCCCAGGCAAGCGAATACAGGTATGGCATGTAGCTGTACCGCATCAGCACCGCCTCCACCGCCATCTTCCTGAATCGTTCGGGAAGGAGGAAGAGCTCCTGGTCTGACCCGTCCTTTGACTTGTGGTTCCTGTACACAGGGAAGAAGGCAGCCATCTGGTAGTAGCGCGCAACTAGCTCGGGCTCGGTCCTTCCAGCAAAGCCGCCTAAATCGCATCCAGCGAAAGGAACGCCTGATATCCCCATGCTTGTGACCATCGGTATCTGAAGCCTGAGATCATCCCATGATGATATGTTGTCCCCCGTCCAGACAGCCGCATATTTCTGAATTCCCGCAAATCCGGATCTAGACAGGATGTATGGCTCCTGTATCACCTCGCTCATTGCTTCGAAAGTCGCCCTTGCCTCCAGCAGGCCGTATGCGTTGTGGACAGCATCATGCCTGATCTTCCTGCCCCCCACATTATGCACAGCATCGCCCGGAATTGTCTTTCCCTCGTTGAACACGCTGGGCTCGTTCATGTCAAGCCAGAGTCCGTCGACCCCGTTCTCCTTTATGAATGACCTTACCATTCCCTTCCAGTGCCTGACCGCCTCTTCATCAAAGAAATCAGGGAACGCGCACAGTCCCGGCCACACCCTGCCGAGATATAGCTCTTGGTTTGAAGTTTGCACATAGCTGCCCATCCCCTCCTCGAAGTGGTCGTACCCCTGTTCCGCCTTCAGCCCGGGATCGATTATTGCCACAGACCTGACGCCTTTTCCGTGAAGGCTTTCTATCATGCCTGGAGGGTCACCGAAAATTTTCCTGTTCCATGTGAATATCTTGAACGAGTCCATGTAGTCAATGTCGAAGTAAATCGCCGAGACAGGCACTATCCTGCTGTATTCCTCGGCCACTCCCATGATGGCGTTTTCCGGATAGTAGCTGAATCTTGAGACCTGGTGCCCAAGGCTCCACTCTGGTGGCATGAATGGCATCCCGGTGAGGCGCAGGAACTGTTCCAGTACTTCCCGGACCGTGTCCCCCTCGAACACGTACATTTCAAGGCCTGACTCAGGAACGCGGACAATTATCCTGTCGTACTCGCTCACGCCAACATCGAAGGTGATACCCGACACGGAATTAACGAAGAAGCCTGTTGCCTTCTCCCTGATGGAGATGTAGAAAGGTATGGAGAGATATATGGGGTCATCCCCCCGCCTGTAACCGCCCGGGTCATTGTTCCACATCCTGAGTATGAGCCTTTTTCTCTCCAGCTCAAACGCCTTTTCCCCAAAACCGACGACGTGCTCGAATGCCTCGAGATCCTTCCTCACCGTCAATCCGGGCCCGTTTTCCTCGAATCCAAGCGTCCCGCATCCTGTCTTGACATTCCCGGCCCTGCCTGAATCTCTTCCCTTGAAGTGATAGTCAATCACAGGAGTGTAGCCGTTCACAACGATCCTGGTAGTCCCACCGCTGGCTGAAACAACGACCTGCATGCATTACACCCAGACAGCCATCCGTTAGGATGCCTGTGCAAGAGTTTAGAACTCCCTATTAGTTAGCATTTGTGATGCGGCCCCACACCCACACCGGCACATTTGCGGACCGGCTGGAGGGCAGCATTGAAATTTGGACAGGCGATAATCACAAAAGAAGATATTAAAGAACTCCTCTCCAATCAAATGCAACAGCGGAAGTACATGATGGTTGGATGATTATGGAAGCGATGCTGAAGACGATAGAGCACTTCGAGGAGCCCGA
>JAKAPY010000096.1 GCA_021811925.1 Thermoplasmata archaeon
CCGTGGAATGCGCGCGATGCATGCTGGTCCGCCCTCAGGCCCGGTTGCATGCTTGCTTCATATTCACCCACCGTCAACCAGACAGAACGCACAGTAACGGAGGCAATTTCGAAGTCCTTTACGCACGAACTCAGTTTCGAGCTCATCATGCGCAGGATAAACGTGTCTCCTGGTGCAACCAGGCACAGCTTCGAGGGACCAGGGCATACGGGATATGTATCTTTATTCAGAAAGGTGAATGCTGATAAATAGTTACTATACAATCACTCTGGACTGAAGCGGAGAGATTTGCGATGGTCGATTTTAATTTTCTTGCCGCAGCGATCGCTTCAGTTTTTGTCGTTGTCAATCCAATTGGCAACGTTCCTATATTCTATTCACTGACTTTGGACTACGATGACAAGACAAAGCGTGGCGTCATTATGAAGATAGTATGGGTGACTCTCGGAGCACTGATACTGTTCGGTCTTCTCGGTTCGGTGATTTTTGCGGTATACGGCATATCACTTCCTGCATTCGAGATAGCGGGCGGCATACTCCTTTTTTCAACATCCTTTTCAATGCTGCATGGCGAGACGCCCAAGTCAAAGTCATCCCAGGCGGACAACAAGGAGGCGCTCGAGCGCGAATCCATCGGTATCGTCCCGCTCGGCATCCCTTTGTTTGCAGGCCCGGGGGCCATAACCACCGTAATCATTTTCTCGGGTGAAGCGCACTCAATTGTCAATGAGTTCTTTGTCATAATTGCGATTCTTGTCACTGTCGTATGTTCATATGTGGCGCTTGTGTACTCCGCTCCACTGTTCAACAGGCTTGGGAGAATGGGTGCAATGGCCTTCTCCCGGATTGAGGGAATTCTCCTCGCAGCACTGGCCGTTCAGTTTGTCATTTCAGGTATAATTGCCGTCGTCCATACAGTTTGAAATCCGCGTACGCACACAGCGCAATCTACTTATCGACGAACGTGTCGTTGCTGACCCGGCGCACAACTCGATGTTCACAGTCAGTTCAAGCAGCTCACCGTGTAAATATTCTGTCTGCTCAAGCACCCGTGTGGTGACAAGCGAATGAACTATCAGAGAATGAAGAGCTCCCTTCTTTTCGACAACAAACCGCTGTGGTCTGTTGGATTCATCGTCATGATAAGATCCATCGGCTTCGGTTCGACATGGCCCTTCATGGCCATATTCTTCAACACTGATCTGGGAGTGCCCGTGTACCTGGTTGGCGTGATCTTTGCCGCACTCGCGATTTCTTCCACCGGATGCCAGATAATCGGAGGGCACATGGCTGATTTTTCTGGAAGGAAGAGGACAATGGTGCTCGGAAGCAGCATCGGGCTTGTAGTCTACCTCTCCATAATACTCGGGCTTCTGTTCCATTTTTCCGTACTAATGATATCGGTCCTGTTCGTCGCCACATCTCTCTCGGGAGGTTTTCTGTTTCCCGCGGCAACGGCAGCAGTTGCCGATGTCACAAGTAGTGCAAACAGGGAGAAGGGGTATGCGATATACAGGATACTGGCCAATGTGGGATGGGCAGTCGGGCCATTGATCGGGTCGCAGATATTCGATGCGGGGGTCATCTGGATTTTCGTCTTGGTTGAAATATCGTTCGTTATTCAGTTCGCTCTCATTCTCGCTCTCCTGGTAGAGACTTCGGTGATGAGCGGACAGCCGGGAAAGGGGAGTGTGCTTGCCGATTTCGTTGTTTTGGACAAGGCGCTGATATTCTTTTCGGCAGGTACCCTTCTCCTCATGATACTCACCTCCCAGTTTTCAGTGACGCTCCCTCTCTACTCCGTATTGAAGGTTCATATCCTGAGCCGAGACATTGGCTACATTTTCATGGTGAACGGAATTGTTGTCGTCCTCGGTCAGCTGCCAATGACGGCAATCCTCTCTAGATTCAGGGAAGTTGATTCAGTCATCGTCGGGATGCTCTTCTACATCGCGGGATATCTCCTGGTTGCATTCTCCACAAGCATCACAGCGCTCATGATCGACATGGTCATAATCACCACTGGAGAGAATCTGACCACCCCTGCTGTGACGAGCATCGTGTCGCGCATAGCTCCGGTGGACAGGGTGGGGCGATACATGGCCTTCAACGGCATGGCAAATTCGGCTGGAAGGGCGCTGGGTCCGGCAGTGGGCTCATTCTTCCTCTACCTTTTCTTCGGAAGCGACGTTGCGATATGGCTCTCACTCGACATATTCGGCATTGTTTCACTTGCCATAATGCTGATGGTGAGGCACAAACGGTTTGTCGAAAAAGAGGGTAATGAGCTTGTATTCTGAACTGCTGCGACCCCATGCCCCGAGCCCACCGGTGATACTCATTTAAATACAGATTTACATTCCAGAACCGCTTGGTAAAAATGCCTGTGTTTGAGGTACGCATAACTTTGAAGGAAGGTATTGTGGACCCTGAGGGGGAAAACACAAAGAAGACGCTTCAGCTCCTCGGTTTCGACGATTTAAAGCAGGTATCTTTCTCGAAACTGTACACAATTTCCATGGAAGGTAGCGGGGAAACTGCAATCAGGGAAGTGGAGGAGATGTGCAGGAGACTCCTTGCGAACCCGGCAATCCACAATTACACCTATCGGCTGATTGATGAACAATGACGGAAGGGTGATTCGGATGGGCAGCACTGCATTTGTCCAGGGCGGAATACCCGACGTTCTCAATGTGAGTGTATCGCGGGCGACCGAAAGGGAACTGATGCAAATTGAGGAAACAATGAGACTTGGATTGACCGCGGATGAAATGAAGCTCATTCAGTCATATTTCGAGAAAATTGGCAGGGACCCGACTGACATAGAACTCCACTCCATAGCACAGGCGTGGAGTGAGCATTGCAGTTACAAGACTTCCAAACCCGTACTGCGGAGGTTTGTATTTCCACTCGGAAAGAGGGCTTTTGCAACGGGTGACGCAGGAGTGATGGAATTCGACGAGAAGCATGTCTATTCGCTGAAGATGGAAAGCCACAACCATCCCAGCGCAATAGAGCCTTACGGCGGTGCGGGAACCGGAATAGGCGGCATCGTGAGGGATATACTCTGCATGGGCACAAAACCGATTGCTCTTGCCGACCCTCTCTACTTCGGTGATCTTGACACATCGCTGAAGGAACTTTCACCAGGGGAGAAGCATCCCAAGTACCTTTTTGCGGGTGTCGTGTCAGGCATAAGAGACTATGGCAACAGGATAGGTGTCCCGACAGTAACAGGAGGTGTATGGTTTGATGACAGGTACCTCTCAAGCTGTGTTGTGAATGCGGGCTGTGTGGGTTTCGGGACAAAAAAGAATATCGTTTCCAATTCATTCAAGCGGAAGGGAAATGCGATCGTCATTGCCGGGGGACTGACGGGAAGGGACGGGATACACGGTGTCAACTTCGCATCCCAGATCCTGACCGCAACCTCTCACGAGAGCGGCAGGGGGGCTGTACAGCTGGGCGATCCAATCACGAAGGAACCGTTGATAAACGCGGTACTGCAGCTGACAAACGAAGGCGTGATTGATTCAATGAAGGATCTTGGTGGAGGCGGACTGTCTGCAGTTGTCGGAGAGATGGCTTCATCCGGAAAATTCTCAGCTGTCATAGACATCGACAGAGTGCCCTTGAGGGAGAAGGGTATGCTCCCCTGGGAGATATGGGTTTCAGAGTCGCAGGAGAGAATGCTTCTTTCGGTAACCGAGAAGAATCTCGCCCGGATGCTTGAGGTATTCGATTTCTGGGATGTTACGGCTGCCAGGATCGGAAAGGTGGAATCGGGTGGAAAGATAGTCGTGACACACCTCGGAAAGAAGATTGTTGAGCTCGACACGTCGTTCTCGGTCAAGTCGCCAGAATACAACAGGCCGATGCAGAAGAGGAAGCTTGAACGCCAGAAGGTAAAATCAATTGACATGCTTGACGAGCTGGAAGTCATGGTTGAGAGAATGCTTTCTGACACCAACATGTCAAGCAGGGACTGGATTGTCCATATGTATGATTATGAAGTGGGCGGAAGGACGGTGATCAAGCCCCTTCAGGGAATCCCGGGCCACCTGACTCACGGTGATGCAGCAGTAATCAAGCCGCTGGAGGACAGCTGGAAGGGATTGGCTGTATCCGTTGCCTCCCAGCCCTGGCTCTCGGCTGTCGACCCCTACCAGGGCGCCGTTCTGGCGGTTGACGAACTCTGCAGGCAGCTGGCTTCAGTTGGTGCCAGGCCGGACTCGGTGACCAACTGCCTGAACTTCGGCAACCCGGAAAGGCCACAGGTCATGTGGGAGTTCTATGAGGCGGTGAGGGGGATGGCTGACGCAGCTGCCCAGATGAACATAGCCGTTCCATCGGGAAACGTGAGCTTCTATAACGACGGCGAGAGGGGGCCGATCCTTCCGACGCTTTCGCTTATGGGTGTGGGGCTGATCAAGGATGTGAGGAAGGCGGTGACAGCGGACATCAAAAGCGATGGAAGCTACATCTACATGATCGGCAAGCAGGACAACAGGCTCGGATGTTCCGAGCTCTCAAGAATCTACAGGACGGGCGATGTCGACTACGCCCCGGTGGATATCAAGAGGCTTGGTTCTTTATCATCACAGTTGAGCAGAGCAATCAACGCGGGCATCATACTGTCGTGCCATGACATCTCTCAGGGCGGCCTGCTCGCATGTGCCGCAGAGATGTCATTCGGCGGAGACACTGGAATCCTTCTGGATACCACCGACCTGGGCCGTGGTGACGTCAGGGCGAAGCTTTTCTCGGAGGCTCCCACGAGATGGTTGATAGAGGTGCCTCCGAAAAACAGTGAAAAAATAGTCTCAATCTTCGGTCAGCATGCCCAGCTTCTGGGCACCACCGGGAGTTCAAAATTCACAGTCATGGACAATGGGAGCGTGAAGTACAGCCAGGAGGTGGATTACCTCAGGAAGCTCTGGGAATCCCCCATATGGAGGAGGATGGGTTCCTCTTGAAAACATCCGACATCAGGGTTGCCGTCCTCCGGATTGAGGGCACAAACATGGCTGAGGAGGCTGCGGCCGCGGCGAAGGGATCCGGCGTCAGGGCGGAGATCATACACCTCAAGCAGCTGGAGGGAAGATGCTCCCCCGCAATGAGGAGATCGCTCCAGGATTATCACATGATTGTAATTCCGGGCGGTTTTTCATCCGGCGACTATGTGCGGGCAGGGGCAATGTTCGCCTCCAGAATAAAGAGCTCGATAGGGCGCGAGTTCATGAATTTCATCGACGAGGGGCGTCCGGTGCTTGGAATATGCAACGGTTTCCAGATTCTTGTCGAGCTTGGCATCCTCCCCTCGGGCGGCGAGAAGGGCGAAATGCTTCCGAGGGCGGCGCTCGCAACAAATCTCTCGACAAGGTATGAATGCAGGCCGGCATATCTCAAGAACGTCAACCGCGGTCACTGCGTGTTTACAAGGAAGATACCGACGGGCACCCTGCTTTCCGTCCCGACAGCGCACGGCGAAGGGAAGCTCACATTCCCTCCGGGCAAGTCGGACGAATGGGTCGCGAAGCTTGAGGAGTCTGACGAAATTGTGTTCAGGTATGTTGACGACAGGGGGAATTTCGCAGGCTATCCGTGGAACCCGAACGGCAGTTTCTACAACATCGCAGGCATCACTGACGACACGGGGTCAGTGCTCGGTATGATGCCACACCCGGAGAGAACGTACTGGCGTTACCTTCATTCAGACTGGACCAGGGGAGATCTCTCGGGCAACATGCATGGTGACGGGAGGCTCATATTCGACTCGGCCTTCGACTACATCGTATCAAAATTCTGAGTCATTCGAGCGATATGTCAAGCTCCACCATATCCCCGTCCTTGAGTGACAGGGCGGATCTCAGGTGCCTGCTGGCTATTACTTCCATAACGTCGGTGTAGTGAGTCCTGACCGGGATTATTACAGAACATTCTACGCCTTGGAGCATAGCAAGGAAGCACTTTACATCGCCGAATGTTCTTCCCTTGCTCACAAACCCGTCAATCCTTATGCCCTCGGAGAAGGTAAGCGTCTCGAAGAGCGGCATGTCCGATGCCGTTACCCGTATATTGAGGGTCCCCTCGTACGGCGCGAACATCAGTTTTTTTGCAAACTGCTGCTTGTATCTCGCTTGGGATATGTAGTACCTGCCTTCGCCCAGCCCGCTGAAAACACTCCCGTGTATCTGCATATTCTTCGTTGGTTCGAAGAGCAGCTTGTATTCAAGATATTCCCTCTTGAGCATTTCATGGCCCGCCCTTGTGATCGTGAGCCTCTGCCCCTTCTGTCCTATCTGCCGTTCTACAAGCTTCTTTTCAGCAAGCTTCAGTATCTCCTTTGATGCAGCCTGCTGGCTGACGCCCAGGGACTCCCCGAGCATCCTGGTGGTTATCTCTGCAAATGAGTTCAGTGCGCCCATTATCGCGAGCTGCTTTAGCGTGCCAACATGGTCCCCTTTCATTGTCACCCAGAACCTAAGTGCAATAGTGGTAGAGTGATAAATTAT
>JAKAPY010000097.1 GCA_021811925.1 Thermoplasmata archaeon
TTCCGATCTGCGATGGATTCATCAGTCATCACGCGACACCTGAACAGGGTGTTTCCGGGGGATATACTGGATCTTCTCTCCGAACTGCCGGACGGATCCGTCGACATGGTCTACGGCGACCCCGACTACAACGTGGGAGTAAAGTACGGTTCCAGAGTATACACCAGGTCTTTTGAGGATTACATCGGCTGGTATGCCAGTCTCGCCAAAGAATCACTGCGCGTAATGAAAGACGACGGGAACATGTTCCTCATAAACTACCCGAAGCAGAATTCGTACCTCAGGGTGGGATACCTTGACCAGGCATGCTACGATGTGCAGGACTACTCATGGGTGTACAACACGAACGTGGGGCACAGCCCCAGACGGTTCACAACAGCCCACAGGAGCATACTTCACTGCAGGAAGAGCAGGAACAACAGGTTCTTCAAGGACCAGGTGGCGCAGCCGTACAAGAACCCGACAGACAGGAGAATAATCGGGAATATAAACAACGGCTCGCACGGAAGAATGCCGTACGACTGGTTATATTTCGATCTTGTCAAGAATGTAAGCAGGGAAAAGACATTCCATTCGTGCCAGATTCCGCAGAAACTGTCATCCCTTCTGATTTCCGCATCAACGAGGGAAAATGACACTGTACTGATACTGTTTGGAGGCAGCGGTTCAGAGATAGAGGTCTGCAGGCAATTGAATAGGAATTACATCTCCGCCGAGATAGACCGGAAGTATTACGACCTGATTATGGAAAGGATGAAGGGATATGGGGGGAAGAAGCGCGGGCGAATGGCGGAAAGCATGTCTGTCGATTCAGCGCAGTGACAGCAGTTTCTCCCTGCAGTCGAGAAACAGAGCAAGATATGCACTAATCGGTCAACTCAAGAATATTTTTAAAAACAGGCTGCAGTCTGCTCATTGAGGCTGCAAAACCAAGGATGCTCAAATGGTCAAATTCCTACATACAGCGGACTGGCAGGTGGGCGCCTCCTCCACCGTGGCGGGGACAAGTTCGAGGGAATTGAGGAGAAACAGGCTCAAGGTCGTAAAGAGGATCGGAAGGGAAGCAGTCGAACGTCATGTGGATTTTATGATAGTAGCAGGGGACATGTTCGAAAACCACGATGTTGACGATATGCTTGTAAGTGAAGTTGTCGGGGTGCTGAACAGCATCGCCCCCATCCCCGTTTTCATAATACCTGGTAACCATGACTTTTCTGGTCATGAATGCGTATGGGAAAGGAAGAGCTGGAAAGGCGTGGGTGGCCATGTCAGGTTTCTTGCGGAGCAGGAAGAGATTTCGGCTAATGAGGCCACGGTCCTCTATCCCTGCCCTGTCCACCAGAAGCGGAGTGGCTTGGATCCCACCGCTTGGATTCCCGCAAGGGGTGAGGGAGACCTCCGGTTGAGGATCGGTATCGCACATGGTTCCCTCGATACCATTTCCGATTTGGCAAACTTCCCCATTGACGGCAAAAGGGCCGAAAAGGCGGCTCTGGATTATCTCGCGCTGGGAGACTGGCATGGCATGAAAATTGACGGCAGGACAGCCTACCCTGGGACGCCTGAACAGACGAATTTTGGCGAGGAGAGGACCGGAAATGTCCTGATTGTAACCCTGCACGGAGGATCCATGCCTGAAATCGAGGCAGTACATGTTGGAGAGACAAGGTGGCTGGATTTGAGCCGGGACTTCAGGGAGTCGAGCGACGTGGCCCAGTTTGAAAAAGAACTCAAGGAACAGGGCAACCCGGCTTCCTGCGTTTTTCGCGTCAGGACGAGGCTGCTGACAGATGATGTGCAGCTCATAGACAGACTTCGCATTCTCAGGCATTCTCTCGGGGAGGAAGCGCTCTTTCTCGACTGGCCGGAGGAGTGCATTCGGCCGATTACATTGGATGCGCAAAGCATTCCCGCAGGACTTCTCGCCGATGCTGAGTTGCTTCTTGCTGCCCCCGGCGCAGGAACTCGGGCGGATGGTGTTGGGGCCGGCACACGCGAATACACTGCTGAGGAAGTCGCTGAGGCGAGATACCTGCTCAGGGATTATCTTAGGAGAACTGACAGATGATTGTTGAGGAAATATCGCTTGAGCACTGGCGCGGATTCGGCCAGAGGCATTCTTTTTCATTCGGCAGTGGACTCAACTTGCTTGCAGGTGAAAACGAGGCAGGAAAATCGACCATCTTCGAGGCTCTCTGGAGAGTCATGTTTGACAGGCACAATTCGACCGCATCGGAAATAAGGGACATGCAGACTGAAGGCACATCTCTGCCGCCGACTGCTTCCGTCGTTTTCACGCAATCAGGGAAGAGGTACAGAATTTCCAAGAGATTCATCAACCACCCGTCTTCAGAACTATGGCTTGAAGAAAAGGGCGGATACAGGCTCATTCACGAAGGGGACATGGCGGACAGAAAGGTGATTGAAATCGTGGGTGGAGTTGAGTCCGCCAAGGGAGCTAGCAGGGATTATCACAGAGGCATTTCGCACGCTCTCTGGTACCTGCAGAGAGAGGAGCCGCTGCCGGGGGAGAGCTGGAACATTGCCATCAGGGACGGACTCGGCAGTGTAATACAGAAGGTCGCATCGACTCCTCAGGATGAGAAGATCCTGAGCCTCATCGAGGAAGACTACCAGAACGTCTTCACTCCTGCCGGGAAGCTTAAGGGGAGCTCCGAACTGGTGGCAGCAGAGAAGAGGGCGGAAGAAATCAAGAATGAACTTGTCCTCCTAGCAGAAAAGAAAAGATCCCTGGATGTTCACAGGGAGAGCATTGAAACCCTCCTTTCCGCCGTTGCGGAGCTTGTTCAAAGGAAGGAGGTGACGGAAGAGCTCATCAGTAAGTTTCGGGAAGAGGTGAAGGCAGGTGCCGAAATTGAGTCAACGCTGCAGAAAATGGGGCCCGTACTCGAAAGCAAGGAGTTGGAACTGATCGCCGCCGAAAAGCTGCTGGGTGATGTCAGGAAGAGGAACATGGAGATAGAGAGTCTCACCAAAGAGCTTGAGAGCTTACGCGAAGAAATAATTCAAAACGAGGTCGATCTCAGGGCAACGTCCAGAACAAAGATCAACGCTCACGAGCGCTGGCACGACGAAGCAGAACCAAAACTGAAACAGATTGAACTGTCCCTCGCAAGAATGAAGGCTATTGAGCGGCTCAGAAAGCTGGAGAAGGATCGCCTGAGACTGAGGGGTATTGTCGACAGGAAGCGCTCTCTCACTGAAAAGATAGTGCGTGGAAGGGAGGAGCTCACGGCACTCAAAGCGCCGGGCGAGAAGGAATGGTCCGACTACAGGCAGATGGAAAATGAACTCAGAATCGCCGAAGCAGAAGTCAGGGCGAGTGCGATACGCGTCTCGTTCCGGCTTGAAAAAAGCGGCCGCGGCATTGAGCCGACCCCTCCGGCTAGTCATGAAGGGAATGAATATTCTATAGACAGGCCCACAACATTCAAGATTGAGGGCGTCGGGGATGTGGAAGTCAAGGGTGGGGGAAAATCTCTCGAGGAAGCAAGGGACGGGGTGGAAAAAGCGAGGCAGATTGTCGAGGCGGTGCTGCTCCGATTTTCCTCCG
Organism: Thermoplasmata archaeon; assembly: GCA_021811925.1. GTDB lineage: Archaea > Thermoplasmatota > Thermoplasmata > Sysuiplasmatales > Sysuiplasmataceae > JAJZXY01. The sequence continues at coordinate 3,575 of JAKAPY010000097.1, forward strand.
GAAGCACACAGGATCTCGGTGTTCTGGTAGAGAAGAGGAGAATGGGCGAAGCGGCCATCTCGGAAGTCGAAATGGAACTGAAGCTATTGGAGAGTGAGGAATCAGGGGTGGAGGAGGAACTGCCGAGGATAGACGAGGGCATCGAACAGGAAAAGGCAAGGGCCGGAGAAACTGCAGCAGAGTTCAGCGCGATCGGCGGTCAGAAAATAAGGGAAATCATCGAGTCAATGGAAAAGGACAAGGAAGAGCTGATTCGCTCAATAGACTCATGCCAGAAAGAAGAGAGGGAAGCTTCGGAGAGGGAGAGCACCCTGCTGGTGTCAAAAGGGAAGTTAGATGGCGATTCCGCGAAGGTGCATGCACGAGCTATCGTCCTTGGCGAGGAGAACTTCCGTACTCTTTCCCAGTTCGGTTCGCTTCAGCTGCTCGAGCAGAGGGTCGATGAGTTACGCGGGTCAGTCACCGAGCAACGCATCGCTGTGGCAGAACTGGGCAAGGACTATGCCGAAAAGGTCGAGGGACCAAGAAAAAGGCTCTCAGAATCAGAGTCGGATCTTTCTGCCATCATGAAACGCAAGGAAGACATTGACCACAAGCTGATTGAAGTGCGCACGCGAATTGACGCGGCAGCAGGTGAGAATATACACTCAAGGATTACAGACCTGGAGGCCGAAGCCAACCAGGTTTCCGAGCGGGTGGCCACGCTCACGCGAAGGGCTAATGGATTAAGGCTCCTGAGAGAGACGGTGCTTGCGTGCAGGCAGGCGGTGTCCACCGAGTTTTCGAAACCGGTCGCGGCTCTTGTGAGCAGATGGTTCGAGACTGTCACGGGCGGGAGATATGACGGTGTGGAAGTGAACGGGGAGCTTCTTCCAACAGGTGCGAGAAAGTCAGGAGGGGAGAGCACTATGCTCCACAGGCTGAGTCACGGGACGCGGGAGCAGGTCGTCGTCCTTGTCCGCCTTGCACTTGGGGTGCTATCAAGTGAGAAGGAGCGGAATCTTGTCGTGCTCGACGACAGGCTTGTCAACGCCGACCCTGTCAGGCTGAAGAGGCTTTCCTCTGTGATTGAGGAAGCTGCGGGCAAATGCCAGATAGTGCTTGCGACCTGCAACGAACTTTCGTACATGAATGTCCCCGGGAAGCTCATTCGTGTCCCTGTTGACGGAATGGGCGGAATGCAGTGATTCAACCGGGTCGGGAATGGGTCTTGTTTGCGTTTCTTTTCGTACATCCCCCGCGTTTGGCTTCGTGTGCCCTCATGGAAAATGTACGAACAATTAACTAATCGCCACCCTTTTCAAAGTCCTCATGGCAATGAATTCGGGTGGGCCCGATGCTTCTGGGAAAGACGTGAGGTCGGAGGTAAGGCGCATATGGAACAGGAATTCCGCCTTCTGGGATTCAAAGATGGGGGAGGGGAACGCGTTCCATCGTGTCCTGCTCCTTCCTGCACTTGAGCGCCTCATGGATATCACCCCGGGGGCAAGAGTTCTTGACGTTGCCTGCGGCAACGGGCAGCTCTCAAGGTGGATGGCGCAACGTGGAGCGCAGGTCATTGCAATCGACATAAGCGAAAAGCAGATTGAGGCGGCAAGGTCCCGCGGGAACAGCGGAGAAGGCAAAATAGATTACAGGGTAGTCGACGCATCGGATCAGGAAGCGCTCGCCGGGCTCGGAAACAGGAATTTTGACGTAGTTGTGTGCAACATGGCAATGATGGATATGCCTGAAATCGAGCCGCTTGCAGGGGCTCTTCCACACCTACTCAAACAAGGTGGAAGGTTTGTGTTCTCGGTCACCCACCCGTGCTTCAACATGAGCGATATGCGGCGAACCGCGACAGAGTCAGAGGAAGGCGGCGCCCTGATCGAAACATACGGCATTGAGATAAGACGGTATCTGACACCGAGGACTGGGCTGGGCTTTGCCATGCTGGGCCAGCCTGAGCCACAGCTCTATTTTGAGCGGCCGCTCAGCGCCCTTGTTGGTCCATTCCTTGCAAAGGGACTGGTGCTCAATGCATTGGAGGAACCTTCTTTTACAGTCAGTGAGCATTCAGGTGCCAAGTGGTATGGCTGGGAGAATTTCCCGGATATACCGCCCCTTATCGTTGTCAGGCTTCTGAAGCTGTAATAGACAATAATCAGTAGTGGCTTCCGTTTCACGGCCATTCTATTGACATTGAAATAGTAATGATTCAAACTTGACATTTGACTCTCTGTCGCAAGAAAACAAGTGAATGTTGCATACCACAGCAACTGCTCTATTCGCTACTGCCGAAGAGCCACACCAGGGTATCGAAACTCGTCTCCCAGCCTTTGCAGGTCCTTGTGAGGGTCGCCGCTTCCCTGATGCCGTTGTGCCGAAGAGTCAGTTTTGTTCCGCCGCTTACCTCGTCAAGTCCATAAGCTACGGTCGAGACCTGCCAGGCCACTCCACCGGATATCCATGCGTGAACTAGTCTCTTCGGCAGACTGACTTCGATGAACTCGCCCTGCAGCTTGCAAGGCTGTGTGCTACCCAAGCCGCTATCTCTCCAGCTTCCACCCTACCTGACATCTGCTTTCCATTCAAGTATGTCGAAGACTACCGGGTTGACTCACCACCTCGGCACTTCCGGGCCAGTCAGGACGGGAACAGCTTCCCGGTAGAAACAGGCAGTTCAACAGAGACAAGAATCGATCCTTCCCTAAGGTCGTAGGCCGCATGCGTTTTTGTGACCAGTTTATTCCTGTTCATGTATTCGCCACAAAGTCATCATACATCCTAAGGGAGTTGTAATATTTAGTTGGAACACAAAGGGATGTGTACACATTTATGCTGTAACTTTCAACAAGACCCTGTACCTTCCCTCATAACAGATTTGGAGAATCGATAATGCGGTCCTGTGTTCATTTCTTCTGCACCACTTACAAAAATCAACTGCGAGTGTTG
>JAKAPY010000098.1 GCA_021811925.1 Thermoplasmata archaeon
CATCACCGGCAACTATTATGGTGTGCTGTCCACGAAGTTTACAACCAATACCGCCCCTGGAGTAATGTACATGGAGAATGACGCGCTGCCTGCCTATGCCAAGGCAGGTTACATCCTGAACCTGACTCCGTATCTGAAAGCAAACTCCAGTTATGATCTCGGAGGATTCATCCCTCAGATCTTGAACACTTTCGCATACAAGGGCCAGATTTATGCCACTCCAAAGGACTGGAGTCCCCTGTTTGTCTACTTTAACAAGTACATATTCAACCAAGAGCATGTTGCCTATCCCGGCAACCTGACTGCCTGGAACTGGACCACAATGACTTCCACTCTTCAGCAGCTCAAGAACAATGAGAGCCAGCTCCCCGGCGGCGGTTCAGGCTACTACCCTATGGTTATCGGACCGCAGTTCGCAAGGATCCTGGCCTTCATGCATGAGGCCGGAGGGCAGTGGATCAGCAATGGCGGAAACGGCTCCGCCTCGAATTCTGGGGGCATGCTCTCCGCCATAAAGTTCTGGTACGGGCTGTATCAGAAGGGTCTCGCGGGGCTGAACACCAACATGAGCGCAGGCTGGAACGGTGGCGACTTCTCGACCGGCAAGGTCGGTATGATAGTCAGCGGGGGATGGACTTATCCTGTGGCTACCGGGAACGGCTCGTTCTTCCACAACAATCTCACCGCTCTCGGCTACTACCATATGCCTTCGTATACCCAGAACGGAACAATGGGATTCATGGTGGGACTTGCCGTGAACAGTCAACTCTCCGCAGCAAAGAAGTGGCTGGCTCTCCAGTTCATAGAGTACTTCACGGGCCCTGTTGGCGAAAAGCAGTGGGTGAGCCTGGGACTTGCCCTCCCCTCCAGATCTGCTATACTTGAAAGCTCATGGTACTCGGGAATACAGCCCGCGCTGTCCTATGCCGGAAGCTCGGAATTCCCGTACACATATGGCTGGGCATACAACACCACCAACTTCACCGCGGCACACACAGAAGCGCACAATGATATCGCAAATATGTTCTCAGGCAAGCTGACCGCCGTTCAGGCTTACCAGCAGATACTGGCAGATACGAATTCCACACTGGCAGGTTCTTCAACACTGTAGCCCACAGGCTAAAAATATTAATCTTCCAAACCCCTTAACAGCCATCTTTGTAAGAGGGAGTGTTGAATCTGGCCGCTGCTACCTCATTCAAGTCGCTTTTAGGTTCTTCAAGCCGGAGAGTCGTCAGCCTGACCGCATACGCTTTCATTGCGCCGCTTTTCATCATGCTGTTTGCGTTCGTTTTCTTTCCGGTGTTTTTTTCATTTTACATCAGCTTTTATCACTACGACCCCTTTTATCATAACATATACTTCATAGGGCTGACAAACTACCTCAGTGTATTGCGGAATCCGAGCTTTATCTTTTCAATATTGAATGTACTCTACTACACCTTTGTTGTCGTCACCATTCAGACATTTCTGGCATTCTTCCTCGCACTTCTCTTCAACAATAAATTGCCCGCCTCAAGAACTACGAGGGCGCTTGTATTCCTTCCAGCCATATCGTCTCCGGTGGCGTTCTCCATAATATTTATCTGGGTATTCTCCCCCCAGGGGCTGGTCAATTCCTTTATCCTCCCGTACATCAATATTTTTGGCCTTCCGGCCAATGAGAACTGGCTTCTCAGCACCACTTATGCCTTTCCAGCGATAATGGCCATGAATATCTTCTCCACAGCACCCTATTTCATGGTGATTTACATCGCAGGACTGCAGGCAATCCCCTCCCAGATTCTGGAAGCAGCCGCCCTGGACGGCGTCAAGAGCAGCTGGCACAAGTTCAGGTATATCTATTTCCCTATGCTCAGGTTCACGACGACTCTTGTTGTAATTCTCGGTCTCATCGGCTGCATCCAGCTTTTCGACCAGGTGTTTGTTATAACCGACGGCGGACCCGCGCATGCAACCTATGTGCCACTTATGTTCATCTACAACAGGGCATTCATTTATGACATATTCGGTCAGTCTGCGGCTGCATCATTTATCCTTTTCGCCGTCATCATGCTCTTGACGCTCACACAGCGCAGGTTCTTCAAGGAGATGACATGGGCATGACCGTTTCAGACCAGTCCTCAGGACAGCTGACACGCCTGCTGAAAACCATCAGCTCCAGCTTCAGGAGGGAGGAGGGAAATGTCCCCACTGTGTACAGGATGGGAAGATTGAAGAGTTCATTGCTTCAGGCGGCGATGGTTGTTCTTGCAATCATTTATTTCATTCCCTTCTATTGGATGATACTGAAGTCCTTCAGGCTGAGCATATTCGCAGGCTTTCCTGTGGACCTCAATCCGTTTTCCAGGACCAGCATTTCAAACTTCATATCCAATTTCAATTATGTCTGGGGTTTCGGCAACTTCCCGATATGGTATCTCAACAGCATATTTGTCTCGGCTGTTGTTGTCGTGTCCAGCGTTTTCATAGGGGCGCTTGCAGGCTATGCTTTCGCACGACTGGATTTTCCGGGCAGGAACATCCTTTTCTATGCTGTTCTCGCGACGCTGATGATACCATTTCCCGTGATCACGATATCCGAGTATGTTTTCATGGTGAAACTCGGCTGGATAAACACCTACCAGGGACTCATGCTGCCACAGATTGCTTCTGCCGTTAATGTGTACCTGATGAGACAGTATTTTCTGACAATACCGTCCGAGATAGAGGACGCAGCAAAGATTGACGGACTGCGTCCGGGACAGATATTCTTCAGGATATCCGCTCCGCTCGCCAAGCCCGCTTTTGCGGCCAGCGCAATCTTCACCTTCATAAGCTCATGGAACAACTTCATCTGGCCGCTGTTCGAGATTCAGACGACAGGCATGTACACACTGCCGCTCGCCCTCAACTTTTTCAAGGGGGCAAACGGAACGCAGATCTACTGGAACGATATGATGCTTGCCACCACAATCTCGCTCATTCCCACCTTCATCATTTATGTCATTTTCGAGAGATTTTTCATTCAGGGGATTTCGCTCACAGGGACTAAGGGATGAACATATGTCGATAGAAGTCAGGGACCTTGTGGTTGAGTTCAAAGGTGTCAGGGCACTGGAGGGCCTGAATTTCGATGTGCGCGACGAGGAATTTCTTGTCGTGCTCGGTCCCTCAGGGTGCGGCAAGACTACGGCGCTGAAGTGCATTGCCGGTCTGCTCGAGCCCACTTCGGGAGAAATATACATCGACGGAAGAAAGGTCAACGGCGTCTATCCTTCGGAGAGGAACATAGCAATGGTCTTCCAGAACTACGCGCTCTATCCGCATATGACGGTGTACGACAATATTGCGCTTAACATGAAGATGAAAGGGCTGCCCAGAAATGTGATAGATGAGAAAGTGAAAAACGTCGCGTCCAGGCTGCAGATTGACCAGATGCTGAAGAAGAGGCCAAAGGAACTGTCGGGGGGCCAGGCGCAGCGTGTCGGTCTTGCGAGGGCAATGGTCAGGGAACCTACGGCCTACCTGATGGATGAGCCGCTCAGCAATCTTGATGCGAGGCTCAGGAACGAGATGCGGGATGAAATGAAGCAGTTCCAGAACATCACTGGCAAGTCGATTATCTATGTGACGCATGACCAGGTCGAGGCGATGACGCTAGGCGACAGGATTGTGGTCATGAACAAGGGAAGGATAGTGCAGGAGGACGCCCCGAAGAAGCTCTTTGACGACCCAGACCATGTTTTCGTTGCAAGTTTTCTAGGCAATCCGCCCATGAATATGATGGCTGCCGAGATTGTTTCCGACGGCACCGCCGGATACAGCCTGATATTCGGAGACGCACCTGGAGACAGGATGCATCTTTCCACGGACGGCTCTGTTCGCCTTCCCCAATCGGTGATTATAGGTATAAGGCCAACCGATTTCAAATACAATGCAAAGGGAAACGTCAAGGCCGTTTTTGATTATGTGGAACTGCTTGGTGCGGACGTGAACCTGCATTTCAGCATAGGTTCCAACAGGTGCATAGCAAGAATAGAGAGGAGGGATGAAAACGAGGAACTGCTCGAATTCAGCAAGGGCCGACCAATTCTCCTTGAGGTTGAGCCTCAAAGGCTGTTCGTCTTTGATGCACAGGATCAGCGGCGTATTAGAACGGAAGTGAGGGAGTTTAAAATCTGATTCGGTTCCCCCGGGGCATGCCTGCTGCAATGCGGCGGGAGCTTTATTGAGCCGGGCGGATCGAGGGCCACGGGGATGGGGAGAGGTGAAATATCGAAAGGCAGATGCTCCGTATCATGGCGGGTGTCGTGTCTCCCCGTGAAGATGGTGCTGCAAGGATAGAGGTGTTGCCAGGAGCGCAGCACCTTCCATTCACGGTTTCTGGAGGCCGCTCGTATTTCATCGGTTTCACAGATATGGTTCCCGACGGACTCGGTCAGCATGTCAAGGGGGAGATGAACGGCCTCTGGATTCCGCCCCTCCGTCTCCTCAAGAATATAGTTGTCAGGAGGGACTCCGGAGAGCTGAGCGTCAAATCCTTCTCAGTCCTGCCATGGAAGCGTATTATCGACTTCGGCACTGCAAGACTGGAGATGATGATCCCTGAAGAGACGGTCCTGCTCATCAGGCTGAACAGCAAAATACATACGGTCATCGAACTGGAGCTGAAACCCATTCCCGTCTGGCTTGACAGCAGAAATGCGCAATACCGGGTGACCAACCGTGAGGACGGCAGGACAGCCGTTGTCGAATTCCCCGGCTTTCACAGGAGTTTCAGCATAAGTTTCGGAAGGGGGAAAGTGAGCATTGGGCATGAAAAAATCTCGCTGAGTTCCGAGGGAGAATCGTTCATACTGATGGAGGAAGGAAACATCCCGAAGCGGAGGTGGAGCGGCATGCATCTCGGCAGACTTGAGCATAGTGCAATTTCCGCCTATTCCGGGAGACTGTCGGGCTCGGTGCTTTCCACTGGTGACAAGAGCGTGGAGAGCGCCTATTACTGGTCCAAGCTAGTGCTCGCATGGCTCTCCCACACGCAGGATGGGATAGGAACAGGCATAACCGCAGGACATCCAGAATTTCCCTGGTACTTCGGCTTCGACACATTCCTGACATTTGATGCCCTTCTCGAATGCGGCATGTTCGACATTGCAGCTGGCTCCATAGAGATTCTGTCCGCCAGGGCAAAGCGCAACAATGGGAGGGTGCCGCATGAGATCATAACAAATGGGCATGTCTACAACGAAGGGGACATGGAGGAGAGCGCCATGTTTGCCACGTCCCTGCTCAGGTATTACGACTGGACACTCGACAGGGAGTTTCTGAACAGACATGCGATGATTGCGTACAACGCACTCTGCTTTGTACTCGACCGGGACATGCGGGGCCCCGGCGCGATGGAGGATGCAGGGAGGGGCGCAGGAAAGGATATCGATACAATGTGCTTCTTCTCAGATGGCGTTGCATCACTTGAGCACATCGGCTCGGTTCTCGGTGCCCAGGGCCCATTTTCCGGTTTCAGCAGACTGGATGAGCTCAGGGAAGCGGCTGCGTCAACCCGCAGGACGGTGGAAAATGAGATGTGGATTGCTGAGCAGAATATTTACGCAAACAGGATTGTGGACGGTGTTCCGGTCTTCATGGGATTCTGGACCTCAATGATGCCATTCTACTCCCGTACCGCGGATGAGTCGAGATACAGGAAATTCGCCAGTGCCCGCACTGGCGGCCTCCAGCTCATAAACGGGCGTTACGGCATTGCAGCCGACAGGAGAGGAGCGGCCATGCCGATACAGAATGGCATGATGTGCATCGCCTCTCTGCAGTACGGCGACGGTAAAACTGCCCGAAAGTACTTCATGCACAACATGAGAGCATACGGAAAATACTCTCCGTGCTGCATACCGGAGATAACAAACAGGAGGAACGGATGCTACATGCAAGCGTGGTCCTCAGCCATGCTTATTCATCCGTTGGTGCATGGATTCATCGGTCTCAGCGTAACGGACGGCGCACCTTCCCTCAAGCCCGAATTTATCGGCATGATATCCCGCACGGCAGGTCTGGCCGGAGTTCACATCGGGGGGCGGATTTACGATTTCAGCATACAGACGCATGAGGAAAGAGATGTTGAATGCAGCACACACCTGAGGAACTGATGCTCTGGGGCACGAAGCTGACCGTCAGGCTTTCAAAGCGTTGAGTGTTTCAATGGTTTCCACCGCATTATCCTTGGCGATGGAGTCGTATCCTCCAACCTTATAGTCCGTATTCCCACATCTCCCCTGAAATCCACAATATCATGGTCAATGTCGATGGCCCACCACCCTGCCCTCGTCATTCATCTCTCTTCCCTTTTTCATCTCCTTCCCGGTCACCCTGAAGAAAAGTTTTTTCAGGCCCGGGGCGGCACGATTCACGGGCTTGCAGACTGGAGGGGATGTGTCTGCTGAGTATTGGTGCAGTGGCTCGACGGTGACCACAAATTCCTATTT
>JAKAPY010000099.1 GCA_021811925.1 Thermoplasmata archaeon
ACTCTCATCATACTATCTCCTGTCGAGGAACCCTTCACCCACCGAAGAGGAGATAAGGTACGCAATATCGGGCAACATATGCAGGTGCACAGGCTACCAGAACATAGTCAGGGCAGTGCAGAGCGTTGTCAAGGAATAGGGCAACTGCCGGAAGCTGGACAATTCCAGCAGTGACGGATCAGGTATTTCTAAACAGTTCAATTCCCGAAATTGGTTGCATGCTGGACTAACCATAGTTGCAGGCAACATGCGAAGCAGGAAACCGACAAGCTCACTGGCGGATAGAATTGGCAAAAAGAAGACTCTCTAATTGGGCCCGGTGGCCACGGGACAACTGGTGTTCCGACTTGCCTGACCCCCGGATACTCAGCAACAGGGCTCGCATTTGTTCGTGTGGTAGAGTGCCGTCAACGATGGGAGTGGCAACCCGGTTGATAGATCAGGCAGCGTTTGGTCACCATGCTTATCTGCAGGATCGCGATACGGTCAACGCATGACTTCAATGTCCTTTACAACCGATCCGATATACCGTCCGTCTGCGTGGTCAGAGAACGTGATGCGAATCATAGAAGAAGCAGAGTATGGCGGTGGGGATGTTTTCGACTGTATAAGGACGATGCAGCGCATACGCCCCGGCAACGCTGAGGACTGGATCAGCGAATGGTCCAAGATTGCAAAGATCAACCAGGACCTGGCAGACGAGGCAATGAAGAAGGGACACCTGATCACAGCAAGGAAGTACTACCTGAATGCGTTCAACTACTACAGGCATGCAGCATTTCACATCCTCCCAAGGGAAAAGCAGAAGGTGGATTACCACAGGCTAAGCGACGCCTGCTTCAGGAAGGCGGCAGCGCTTTTCGACCCCCCATTCGAATACCTGAACGTCGACTACGAGGGAAAGCAGCTGGAGGCGATACTCTACCACACAAGGACACCCGGAAAGAATCCTGTAATGATCTATGTCCTTGGCGGCGATGCAACAAAAGAGGAGTACTATTTTCTTGGTGTCGAGGAGGCGCTTGCACGCGGACTGAACGTTCTCGTTATAGATGGTCCGGGGCAGGCGAGCAGCCTGATACTGAAAGGGATCAGCAGCACTCATGAATACGAAAAACCTGTTGCAGCATTCATCAACACATTAAGCAACAGGAATGACATTGACATGGAAAGGCTCGCAATTGTCGGCAGGAGCTTCGCCGGTTTCTTTGCCCCAAGGGTCGCAGCAATGGAGCCGAGGATTAAGGCGCTTGTTGTATGGGGTGCCTTCTACGACGTGTACGAGAATCTGCAGTGGAGGGTCAAGGCTATTCCGAGGTACAAGCAGATTTTTGGGATTGAAGATGAAGATGCCTTCTGGAAGAAAACGAAAGATTACACGCTCAAAGGCGTCGCTGAAAAAATCAGGTGCCCCATGCTTGTTCTTCACGGCGAGGCGGATCCGCAGGTGAAGGTCGAAGATGCAAAAAGGTTGTATGCAGAGGCATCGAGCAAGGACAAGCAGCTGATTATATTCAAGCTGGGTGAACCCGGGTCCGGCCACTGCGCACATGATTCTCCGTCGACGGTATTCCCGCTTGTGTTTGACTGGGTGGCTGACAAGCTGAATACAAAACGATGACATTCGTGACATGCGGCTCACGCCTTGTGTGCATCAGTCAACCGTTGACGAAATCACAGTCGCTTGCAGTGAGAATGTAAATCACAAGAGTTTGACTTTAGCTGCAGTCATTGCCTTTTCCCAACCTGTGATTCCAGACAAGCCATCGGCAAAATGCTGAACACAATCGACTCCGCCGAACGACTCAATGCGGAAAGGAAACACGATCCGATGAACACACAGACTTCACCCTTTCAGAAGAATTCGGCTGCTTCGTATGCGTTTCAGCCGTTTATGCTCACAGGAAATTCCAGAAATCGCAAAAAAACAAAACTACTTTTCCACGCCGACAATCATTATATACTGACCTTTCACTACCGGTGCGGGGGACAATCATTCAGAACGCCAACCCAACAAGTGGGCATGTCGGTAGATTCTTCGTTGGCCTTTTTGGCAGCACGATGGACATCCTTGATTTTATATCGATAGCTTTCGTGGCCCCGTTCATAGCGAGGGAGATATACCCGTCTCATTCGTTTGCGACGTCGCTTCTTGTGACTATTGCAGCCTTTGCTGCAAGCGCACTGGTAAGACCGATCGGTGGTCCGATTATAGGTTCGGTGGCAGACAGGGTCGGCAGAAAAAGGGGAATGTATATTTCTCTTGCCGGATTGGGAATTGCCGAAATAATCACAGGTATTATCCCGACCTATGCACAGGCGGGTCTTTTTTCTCCATTCTCTCTTCTCGCAATCAGGATCATCCAGGGATTCTTCGTCGCCGGACTGATAGCAAGTTCATACTCAATCGGCGTCGAGAGTTTTCCGGAAAAGTACCGCGGCTTCCTGACAGGCCTGACCGGGATAGGCGGCAGTCTGGCCCACTTCCTAGGCTCGGTAGTGTTTCTGGTATCGACCCTTTTGTTTACGGGCGCATCATTTGCCACCGTCGGCTGGCGATTCATGTTCATCTTCCTGGGCGTGGCAACGTTCGCAGTGCTGGCATTCACTTACTTTATCAGCGAGTCCACAACCTTCCAGCTCGCAAAGGGAAAGGAGAGCGCCAAGACGCCTGTTCGTGACCTGTTTTCAAGCCAGAACGGCATGAGGAGGACAACCCTGGTTGTGATGCTCACGGTCATGGGAGGACTCGGTGCGGCATTCGTAATCAACACGTTCCCAACCTACCTTGTGGTTGCTGTCCACTTAAATGCTAAAACAGTTGCCTCCATTGTGACACTGGCGAGCCTCGTCGGAATTGCTGCCAATGTACTGGGCGGCCTGTTGCTCCATACCTTCAGAACCACGAGAAACCTGATGAGGGTGTATGCCATACTCTTCGTTCCACTGTCTTTGACGCTGTTCTACATGGCTGCGCCGTCCTTGAGAACCTCCTACTTCGATGTTTTAATCATGGTAACGCTCTGGTATGTCCTGAGTTATGTCAGCAACCCCTCCAATAACCTGTATATTCAGGAGTCATACACAACAAACATGCGTGTCTCAGGCTTGGGTTTCCAGTGGAACATGGGATTCTTCCTGTCGGGCCTGATTCCACTTATCATCACATCCCTGCTCCTTCCGTATGGCATAGCTTCATACCCGATAATTATGACAATCGCTGCAGCGCTTGTCGGAATACTATATGTTATCGGCTCATTCCTTTCGAGAGAAACAAGAGGGAATATACAGACCGAGCTGGAGAAGCTGCAGGCAGAGTCACTGACCGAAGCCCAAATGTAATCTTTTTGCACAATCGCTTATGCATTCCCCCCAGGGGATGCACCCTCCATTTTTCTGTACGGGCACTTTTTGGCACATGACTTGTTTTTACAAAGCATCAGGGAATAGCAACAATGCGCATTTATCGATGCATCAGAGAAATGAACGGCCGGCGATGCTCCCTGTCCCATGTTGCGCAGCGTCGTCGAACGGTTCCCAGGAGCTCATGGAAAACGCGTAGCCATTGGACTAGCGGACTGCAAGGGCCATCGGCAGTCGGCCGAACACATGCTCGTTCCAGATGAGCCGACTTCAGGGAAGAAAAGATGTTCAGTCAGGCAGCTTTGTCTTGTTCCTGAAATATTCTATGGCAGCCAGTGCAACCTGGTGATCCTCATCAGCAGTTCCGCCGCTGACGCCTATGCTGCCAACGATCTTTTTTGCGGTTTTGATCGGAATTCCGCCAGCTATGATTGAGAACCTGCCCTGGTTTGTAACGTGAATTCCGAATGTAGGTTTTCCGGGAACAGCTATTTCGTTGTAATCCTTTGTCTGTCTCTGCGCGCAGGCAGCCGTAAATGCCTTGTCCATCGCTATTGAAATGCTGCTTACCTTCGCACCGTCCATACGCGTGAAGGTAATAAGGTGTCCCGACTCGTCAGCCACTGCCGTGCACATGGGTATTCCCATTTCCCCGGATTTCTTCTCGGCGCCCTCAATCAGAATCCTGGCCTCATCCAGCGACAATCGTTTTATTTCCAACATGGCGGAGAAGGTAAAGTCGGTCAGGATATTAAACCTACCAATTATCCCGACCTGAAAGTGACCGCAGTTCCTCCCGTGAAAATGGAAATGCTCTTTCATTGAGCATTTCAGCTGCCTAATTAAATGCAACACGCAGGCATCTGTTCCCGAGCTGCTGTCCGCACTCCGGCCTATACTACCGCAAGCGCTCTTTCATCGAATGGTATTTTCGTCAGGCTCCTCGGAGCACCCTCAGTTATCACGAAAGGGGTCCCAAGCCAGGTGTACGCTGGTTTCTGGGATGGAGGTCCAAGTTCGAGCATCATAACCATTCCGGGCTTGAACTCGAATGAATCCCCTTCCCTGAGCGTCGGCTCAGGCGCCATCAGTCCCACGCCGTGCACAATTGGAGTCAGGGCCTGTATGTTGTCTCCCATGACTCCCCTGTACTCCTCCGCCATTTTCCTGGCGGTCTTCATGAAATTGCCGAGCGTGTTTCCCGCTTTCAGTTCGCCAATCAGCCTGTTGTAGACTTCAAGTGAGCATTCAACCGCACTCACAACATCCGGGTGCGCTTTCCCAAGGCTGATGAGCTGCAGTGACTGAGCCATATACCCGTGCACGCTTGGAGAGAATTCGCTTAGAATCACGTCCCCTTGCTTCAAGACCCTGCTGGTGAAAATGACGTCGTTCTTGAAAAACTCGGGCTCCTTCGCAGGCAGCTGCCCCGATGTCCCTATTATGAAGAAAGGTTGTTCCGCGCCCAGATCGTAAATCACCTTCTGCAGCTGTGCAAACCACTCATTTTCCCTCACGCCTGGCTTAGTGAAGGGAAGCATATCCTTGAATGCCTCATCACAGACCTCTGTGGAGAGCTTCATGAGCTCGAGCTCTTCCTCGCTCTTGACATACCTAAGCGTGGTAAATATGTCGGTGTCATCGGTGAATTTTGCCTTTGGGAACTCTTTTGCCAGCTCCAGATACACGTTGTAGGGCATTCCAACGATATCGCCGTTCATGTATCCTGCCCCAACAAGGCCAATGTGTCCCTCCTGCAGGCCAAGTTTTTTGATCCTCTCGATAAGCACAGCCGCATTGCCTGTTCCCCTCGGGCGGATATCCTTCACCCATGATGTTGTCGCAAGGCTCCTTTTGACCATCATCTGCGTGACATAAGTTCCATCGCCCTCCAGCGGAAATACAAGGAAGCTGGCTGTCGAAAGATTGTCCGAGTAGTTGCTCACGTATCTTACATTCGCGTTCATCATATTCCACCGGCCGGAATAGCCGGTGATGATCAGGCAGTCAATCTGCCTCCTTCTCATTTCCGCCTTTATCTTCACGTATCTGCTGGCACGTTCTTTCTCCGAAGGTGCACTTGCAGTGAGTGCTGAACTCTCTATCATGGGCTACTGACCGCAATACGCCGTCGTGTTTATCAATTTTCTCAGATTTTCGACAAATGCGAAAGTGTTCCCCATGGCTTTCCCTCAGGATATGCTGTTAGTTTCCGCAGAATGCCAAGTGAAGAGAGAATTTCCATCGTGTTAACGGACGAACATGATGCCGTGGCACTCCTTCAGACTGCCCTTGTTCCAGATGCCCTAAGTATGTTCAACAGGTCACTCGGGTTGACGTGCGCTTCATTGAGCGTTACACCGAACGGAGCAAGCGCATCTTCCACTGCTGCAATGGCAGCAACGGTTGGCGTTCCTGCGCCTTCTGCAACAGCCCTTGCACCCAAAGGCGCAAAGAGGGATGGTGTCTCGAAGTGGCCAACTTCATAGCTCGGCAGATCTGCAGCTGTCGGGCAGAGGTAGTCCTTGAATGTCGAAGTGAGCAGCTGGCCGTTTTCATCATAATCCATCCTCTCGAAAAGGGCGGCCCCAAGCTGATGCGCAATTGCCCCATGTGTCAGAGATTCGACAACACCGGGATTTATCTGTGTGCCGCAATCGTGCACAGTGCATATTTTCCTTACCTTCACCTCGAGCGTGTCCATATCCACTTCAGCCTCAACCATTGACACTTCGTAGGTGTATGTGACGGCGAGGTTTGCTATGCCCCTCTCATCCGGTATTGTCTTCGCGCCCGCGTTGTCGAATTTCGCGGTGTAGACATATTTTGCCTCGAGCCCGGGCTCTACACCCGGGGGCAGCTTGTCAAGGTCGAGGCAGGCAAGTCTCGCCACATGCTTAACCGTTATTGTCTTCCCTGTTGACGTGTCCGTGATCTTGCCATTGTTTATTTCAAGGTCAGTGGAATTGAGCATGTAGGACGCAATCTTCAGCACTTTTTCCCTCACCTGCCTCGCCGCCCCAAGCAGGGAACCAGTACCCATCACTGTCCACCTGCTGCCTGCCGTGATTGAGAATGGCGTTGAAGCATCC
>JAKAPY010000100.1 GCA_021811925.1 Thermoplasmata archaeon
CGTTACCTTCACCTCGTGCTGCAGCTCTCCGGCTACAGGGCGCTGAAGCTTGCAGTTGCGGGCCTTGCAGGGCTGATTGTAAACGAAGGCATACTTTTCATGCTCGAACCGAGGACGCCGCTTCTTGCAGCATCCGCAATGGCGGTAGAAGCTTCCATCATCGCAAGCTTCGTAATGCACAGCCTGTGGCCCGTAAACGGCAAAAGCGGAGAGAGCCTTTTCAGGAGACTCGCAAGGTACAACACATTGACAGTGCTAGGCGCACTGACGAACATTGCCGTCCTTGGCCTTCTTGTGTTTATCCACTTCGAATATCTTGCTGCAAACTTCGTGGGCATAATGCTCGGCCTGGCCGCAAACTACACCGGCTCGGAAGAATTGCTCTGGACCTGACGGCACTTCCCTTTCTCAGCTTACAGTGGCATCGCTAATGCGCACAGTGAGACGGCGCCGGTCCGTGGAAAGAGTTTAAAAACGTGGCGAAGTAAAAACAATTGCCAGAGGGGCGTTCATGAGTCAGGGAAGAGGAATGTCGGGAAGAAGGCTGAAGGCGGCAGTAGTTGCCGCATTGGTCTTGGCTGCGGTGTTTGGCGGCCTGATTGCAGCCACGCAGCTGCTCGGTTCGCCATCGATAAGACTGACGCCATCCGTTTCGCTCAGCGGAAACCCTGTCACAATGGAGTTCGTACCGCCGGGCCTGATTGTACAGGACAGCATGTACCATCTGAATTCCATATCCTTTGCACCGGCTGACAATCCCTCTGCCTCAACCACAATCGGAAACGTGACAGGGCTCACCGCCAGGCAGACTTTCTGGTCTCCCGGCAATTACACAATAACAGCATCGTACACAGACAGGGGAACCGCAGGCACTGTTTCAAGCACACTCACCGTCCTGCCTGCCAATTTCTCAGCAGGTGCAGTCAGGTACGGGGAGGAGCACCAGTATCTTGCAAGAAACGCTTCGATGCTGCTCTCCAATCCATACGGCATAATCTCCATCCCAGTCGGAGGTTCATTCTCCGTCATCACGCTGAATGTGATTTCGCTGTACCTGAGTTTCACATCCTACCTGAATGAAAGCATAAGCAATGCTTCATTCGGCGTAACCGACGGGTTCTCCGCCGTGAATGAGGCCTATGCCATCAACAGCACGCTTCAAATCAGGGGCACCGGCTACGCGAATGTGCTTGTCCAGGGCTTTGGACTCAATCTCACTGCAGAGCTCAATATCAGCGCCTCATCTTCCATCTACAACTCGCTTTCCACCAATAGCACCCTGGCTCAGGCGGACTCCCTCACGGGAGGAATAAGCCTTGGCTACCTGGGCACGACTCTCAACCTCAGTACTGGTGCGTCTTCGCTCGATTCTTTCACATCAATGTCGCCGGGGACCAGTGTCAATATGCTTTTCCAGCAGATGGTCCTGAACGGCAGCTTCCGCATGCCAGAGGCACAGGCACGCACTTATGTGTCCGGTGTCCCGGCCCGGCTTTCAATGAATTTGAACGGAACCTCGAACGGCTACTCGTGGAAGACAGGCCAGTACATCCCGTCTGCCGCCACTTCCACGCTTTGGATTGACTTTCAGATTCAGCCAAATATCACTTATTCGGTGCAGCTTGCATCCAACAGCTCCCTACCCTTCTCATACGCCATTGGCGAACAGACTGTGTCCAACGGCACTCATGTGGACATTCACATGGCATTCGACACGGTCAGGATGAAGGCGGGGGGGTCTGAGCTGAAAGGGACTGCTCAGCCTGTTATGCCCCTGAAGAACACAGAGGCGTTTTCAACATGGAAATCGGGACCACTCCCTCCCATCAACTACTCGCTGCTTCTCCCGTTCGGCCTTCGGGCAGCATATGATTACGGACTGAACCACACAACACTCGCAGGTTTCCTGGCGGCGAACAGCAACTCCTTTGTTTCACAGGCGACGTACAACTACTCCCTCTCGGAATGGTCGGTCATCTTCTCGTCGACGGCCGGTGCGGCATACTCACTGAACGTTAGCGACATCGGCGGCTACCTGAGTGCGTCAGGTGAAGTAGCCGCGTCGCATGGGACATACGCAGCACCCTTCGGAAGCAGCATGCTTCAATTGCAGTCTGCTTACTCTGCTGTCTTGAACGGCAGCTATTCCCAGTACTTCTCCGGCGCATCGGGAGGCAGCCCGCTTTCTTCACTTAGTTTTGTGCTCAATGCAAGCTATCTGCAGCAGATATCGCCGCTGCTGCCCCGGCCTCTGCAGCATGCGGAGTTCGCTTTCATTTTCAGAACGGCAACAGGCGCGGTCGCGGCGGTGGACGCAGGAAACGGGCAGCTCATGTACCTGGGCACGGGAATGCTTCAGTCGCTTGTGTGAAATCAGCCGAGTCTCCTGCGCAGCGCAACGACAACATCCCGGGCCCTCGCCTTCCCCTCGAGCTTCTTCATGCAGAGGCCGACAAGGTAATTGATTACCTCGGTGCTGCCTTTCCTGTACCTCTCGGCGACATCTGGATTTGACGAGATGACCTCCGCAGCGACCCTGTCCAGTGATGCTTCATCCGCGAATACACCCTCGGTGGTCCGGAGCTCAGCGGACACGTCCCTGCCCTCAAAGACGCTCCTGAGCAGCGATGTTGAGCTCTGATTGCTCAGCCTCCCGGAAGACCAGGCGGCTGCAATTGCGGCAATCTGGGTCATTCTTCCTTCGCCCGCAACGAACGAGGGAGGCATCTTCCTGAAATTCAATTCCCCCCTCAGGTCCCTGGCAACAAAGTGCGATGCAAAAAGTGGGTTTGAACCGGAGGCGACCCTGTTGTAGGCAAATACAAGATCCCTGTTTGACACGATTGCCCTCGCATCCTCCTCTCTAGCTCCCGAGGCGCACATCGACTCGAGTATTGTAAACGGATTGCCCAAATCCGGGACGGCAATCTCGCCGACATTCAGCGGAATAATGTCCGGGTCGCGCATATACCTGTAGTCCTCAGCTGTTTCCTTGAATCTCATCGGGTATGTCTTCATCTTGATCTCGTCAAAGTGCCTTGTTTCCTGTTGCACCGGTAGCCCCCTGTCAAGCAGATCAGACTGGCGTTCGAATTCAAACTCGAGCGCCCTGACGACGCCAGAGATGGAATTGATGTTTTTCACCTCCACACGCTCACCTCCTTCGAGCGAAATGTTGGTGTCGACCTTGAAGGGAGCCTCCTCCCTGACGATTTCAAGATACTGCAGCAGCAGAAGAGTGTCATTGAGCACTGCCTTTGCATCCGAAGGGTTCCTCAGGACCGGTTCGGTCACAAGCTCCAGGAGCGGCACGCCGGATCTGTTCAAATCCACCACCCCTTTTGCCATGTCGTACTGCCCCGGATCCTCCTCCCAGTGTATTTCGCGCAGCTCAAACCCCTGGAGCTTTCCGCCAGTAGCCAGCGGCTCGGCAGTCCGCTGGTAGTTGCTCGGCAGGTCCGGATAGAAGTAGTGCTTCCTAAGAGTGGACACGGGCGAGGCCGAAATATCCATGGACAGGGTTCGAGCCATCTGCAGCCCCGCTACCACGCACGCCATGTTCGGCGACATGGGCTTGGACCCCGGCTGGCCCGTGCAGACCGGGCAGACATTCGTGTTTGCTTCGGCATGAAGGAAATCGGAACTGCACGCGCAGAACATCTTGCATTGCGTCCTGGGGTAAATGTGTATTTCAAGCCCTATCTTCTGCGCCGCTACCAGTGCCATCCTCTCCTGTTGAAGTAGCGGAATGCGGCAAGAATGCTCTCGTCCCCGTTCCTCGGTGCAACGAGCTGAAAGCCCAGCCCGGGACCCATCGGCATGCTGCCGGCCGGCACACCGGCCAGGTTCGCCGGAACAGTCAGTATGTCGGAGGCGTACATGAGCAGTGGATCATTGATTCGCTCCCCAAGACGGTACGGGGCTGAAGGCATGGTCGGCATGGCGAGAAGGTCATGGGATTTCAGCATATCATTCAGTTCGGAGGAGACATGGTCACGGGCAGCCAGTGCCCGTTCATACCATGCGCCCCTGGTTTCCGCGGATGTGACGTAAGTGCCTATCATTATCCTCCTTCTGACTTCCGGACCCAGAAGGGAACGCGCATTAAGGATTGATTCCTCGACGGTGTATCCTTCTCCCCTAGTCCCGAATTTCAACCCGTCGTACCTCTGCATCGCGGAGGCAAATTCGGAATACATTATCAGGTAATACGCAGACAGAGCAACGTCAAGTGACTTGAGCTGGACCCTCTCGACAGTCGCGCCTGCATCACCCATGAACGACAGTGCGTGCTCAAATGCAGCGACCACCTGAGGGGTGCAGTGCAGGAGTGCATTTTCAGGGACCGCTATGT
This sequence comes from Thermoplasmata archaeon, assembly GCA_021811925.1. Classification (GTDB taxonomy): domain Archaea; phylum Thermoplasmatota; class Thermoplasmata; order Sysuiplasmatales; family Sysuiplasmataceae; genus JAJZXY01. The sequence goes on from JAKAPY010000100.1 coordinate 4,355, forward strand.
TCAGCCCGGACGGGTCGAAAGAGTCGAGTTGCCTCACACATTCAGTCTTTCTGGCAGATGCGGTGCTCTGGTCACGCCGGTCGAACCCGCTTATGCAGTCCATAACGCTGGCGAGCAACTCCTCGCCGCCCCATGCAGCAACAGGGGCTGGACCCTCAAGGCTCATGGACAGATCGGCAAGCCCGTATCTTGAGACGCGCCCGTAGGTTGGTTTGAGTCCTATGACGCCACAGTATGCCGCAGGGCATCTGATTGATCCGCCAGTGTCCGAGCCTATCGAAAAATCCACCAGCCCTTCGCCTACCGAGGCCGCGGATCCGGATGAGCTTCCGCCTGAAACAGTTCCGGGGAGAAGCGGATTGCCGGTAGCTCCGAATGCAGAGTTTTCGCCGGAAGAGCCGCATGCAAATTCATCCATGTTGTTCTTTCCGAGGACAACAGCACCGCTGTGCGTCAGCCGCTCTACCACGGTTGCGTCATATGGCGCCATGTAATTCTCCAGAATCCTGGAGCCGCAGGTCATCCTCATGCCCTTGACTGCAATGTTGTCCTTGATTCCTGCCAGCTTCCCGCTGAGCTGCCCGGAGGCGGTGCCGCCTGGTGTTGATGCAAGTGTTATGAACGAATTGCCCGAGCTCTTCCTTGACAGCAGCAGCCTCTCTTCGAAGCGGCGCCTGATGCCCTCCCTGTCCCCGGCCATTCATTCGCTCCTTGGAACAATAAGCGCCCCCTTCTCCTTCCGGGGGAATGCGGAGGCAATCCCTTCTGCAACTCCCAAATCACTTGCACAGCTCCCGTCTTTCCTTCCAGATGGAGCGGCCAACTTCCCTGGCGCCTGCTTCCCGCCAAACTCTGTTACGGAGGCAAAGAAGGCAAGTATTGAGTTGATTTCATCGAAAGCCTTCCTTTCGTCTTCCGGTGACAGGGGCATCATTGAAAGCTTTCCAAGATGCCTTATGTCCTCGATTTCAAGCTTCTTCATCTGCATTCAGCCCTTGACGGTTGTGAATATAGAGCATGTTTCGGTCCTGCCCACGCCATCTATAGAACGCAGCTGGTCTACCACAATGCTCCCGATCTCCTCCGTACTGGATGCATGCACCCTGGCGATCATGTCCCACGCACCCGAGATGACATGCAGCTCGCTTATCCCCTTCACAGCTGAGACCCTCTTGGCAACCTCCCTCTGAGAGGCGAGTCCGGGCATGAATGCAATTAGAACGAAAGCAGCATACCCCGAGCCGACCTTGCCTGCATCCAGTTCAACCGTGTATCTTTTGACTACATGCTCCTTCTCAAGCTTCTCCATCCTCTGCTTCACGGTTGCTCTGCCTATTCCCAGCTTCTTCGCAATCGCCGAAACAGGCATTCTGGCATTCTCTCTGAGCACATTGATCAGTGCCAGGTCCTTCCTGTCAAGCATTTTATCATCAGGCAATATCTGGATGCTGTAATAAACCTAATTGACACATTGGCGCCGTCTTTCACGGCAAAAAGTTAACTACTGCCTGTGTATAGTCAGCAAACTGCCCGATGGCTCCGTAGTCCAATGGGCAAGATATCTGGCTGTTAACCAGGTGATGACCGTTCGAATCGGTCCGGAGCCGTGAGTACGGCTGAATCGCATGAGAAAACAAAACAGGTTGAGAATCCAAGGCAATAGCACGAAAGAAAAAAGGCGGGAAACTGCAGCAACGTTTAATCTGTCTGGGCGCCCAGACCCTCGGCTGTGGCTACTTCCTCCGCACTGTTTTTCGGCGGTCTTCTTTTGATTAATACGGTGCAGGTTTATTTTGCTTGCCGATTGATTGAGTTGTATAAATATACGGACGACGTTTAGCCAGCTGATGGGCAAACTGCTTTTGTCCATTCATGGGCGTGCTATGCGTGGAGGCTCCTTCCAAGGATACAACAGAAGTGTTCAAGAGGCTCGGACTGACAAAGTATGAGTCTTCTGTGCTTCTGGCCCTTGTGGCGAATCCTGACAGCGCGCTTGACTACAAGGATCTTCTCTCTGCGACGGACGTGCCGTACGGCAGGGTCCATTCCATACTCCTT
>JAKAPY010000101.1 GCA_021811925.1 Thermoplasmata archaeon
GCATGTACGGAAGATAGATCTGGCCGGGGCGGGAAGGGAGATAAATACAATCAACGCAGGCAGGGTGGAGGTGTCAGACCTGCGTTTTTCGTCAAAGGCCGAAGTTAGGGAACTTAAGGCCGCCAGCCCTGTGAAAAGATACAGGATCACCTTCCGTGCGCTGGGCAAAATTAATAAACAACTACTATGTGAGGTCATTACGAAGCTAAGCGGAACGAAGCTCTCCCAGAGGACGCCACTTCGCGTTGCCCACAGGCGCGCGGACCTCGTCCGCGAGAGGACCGTGCTCGAATGCAAGCTGATTGACGTGCAGGATGATGCGGTCACGCTCGAGGTTGAGGCTGAGTCAGGGACGTACATAAAGGAGCTAATAACTGGTGACGGCGGCAGGACTGTGCCAAGCGTCTCCCAGGGACTTGGCATGGAGTGCCAGGTAATTTCGCTTGACGTTTCAGAAGTATCAACCGGAGTTGAAGGAAAATGGTGAAAGCCTCCAAGGGCCTAAGGAGAAGGTCCAGGTACATACTGCGCAAGAGCCCCAGATCGAGGGGCAACCCGCCTATAGCGAGGGTGCTGAGGAAGTTCGAGTTGGGTGAGCGGGTCAGCATTAGAATCGAGCCAAGTGAGCGCTCAGGTGCACCGCATCTGAGGTTTCAGGGGCGAACCGGCGTCATAGCAGGAAAGCAGGGCAGAAGTTACCAGGTCAGGATATTCGACGGCGGCAAGGAGAAGATTATATTATCGAATGCCGTTCACTTACTCAAGGCTGAGTGACTAACATGGCGACCGACAGTTTCGTGAGCCTATCTGAGGTAAAGCAACTTTTGGCGAAAGAGGCCAAGCAGCGGGAGCTGTCCACGGAACAGAAGGTCGCTCTGGATCATGCTCAGAAGTTTTCGTCCCTGGAGCAGGACGATGCTAAGAAACTTCATAAGGAACTCTCCGGGCTGGGGTTCATAAGCGAACAGAACATCGTCAAAATAACCGATCTGTTGCCTGTGAAGCCAGAAGATGTGCGCCTTGTATTCTCCAAGGAGCGATTGACTCCTGAGAAGAAGCAAATAGAACAAATCATCGAAATTGTTCAGAAGTTTGTGTAGGCAGGTGTTTTTTCTTGGAGGACTATGCCTACATACTTGATTATTTGCCACAGGGATCCCCTTCGGAAAGGGGATTCAAGCACGAGCCTGTTGCATATGCCATCGGAGGCGAGGAATTCAAGCTTTTCGAGCTGATTCCCAAGCCAGGCGTCGCCATATCGCCAGGGGACAAGGTCTACATAGGGAAGGACATGAACCTCAGGCAGCAGATTCTGCACGTGAAGCGGCGACTCTCTTTCGACGAACTGACTTCAAACGGCCAGTCCGAACTGCCCCACGCACTTGAGGAAGTAGTGGTCGACAACGAGCAGAGATTTGTCCGTTTCTTCAACGAGGCTCAGGCCATAACGACAAGGCTCCATACACTCGAGCTGCTGCCCGGTCTGGGCAAGAAGAGCATGTGGACCATAATTGAGGAAAGGCGGAAGCAGAAGTTCGCCAGCCTCGATGATGTCCAGAAGAGGGTTTCTACCGTCCACCACCCTGCAAAGATAATCGCAAAAAGGATAGCTGATGAACTCTCTAACCACGAACAGAAGTACAGGCTGTTCGTCGCAAGATGAAGGCTGCCGGTCTCAGCATGGATGCAAGAACAGTAAAGGAGACGCTTGCAAACATAGGCGTCTACCCCGACAAGAGGCTCGGCCAGACATTTCTGGTTGACGAGGATGTTGCGCGCAGGGAGGCTGCCGCTGCAGGCATTGAAGGGAAGGATACAGTCCTAGAGGTTGGACCAGGACTCGGGGTACTGACCGCGGAGCTTTGCGTGCTTGCAGGAAGGGTCATAGCGGTGGAAAAGGACAGGAAGCTGGCCCGGTTCCTAAGGGAAAACCTCCAGGCGGACAACCTGCAGGTAATCGAGGGGGACATACTTGCGGTGGACATCCCTCCCTACGACGTCGCTGTCGGAAACCTCCCGTATTCGGTTTCTTCCCCAACGATCTTCCGTCTTTCAGAAGGCGGCATGAAAAGTGGGTTGTTCATGATTCAGAGGGAGGTTGCTGAGAGAACCGTGGCCGGACCGTTTACAGCTGAATATTCGAGAATGAGCGCTTCCCTTCAGAGGTTGTATGAAGTGAGCCTTCTATTCGGGGTGGGTCATTCTCACTTCTATCCGCAGCCGGATGTCGATTCAGCCGTCATCCGCCTTTCAAGAAGGGTTGGAGTGAAGCAGTGGCCGGAGTTTGATTCTTTCATCGGCATACTGTTTTCACAGAGGAGGAAGACGATCAATTCTGTTCTTCGCAAGTCGGTAGCGGGTTACTCCGTGATGTCTGAAAGGGCACCATTCGGTGAAAAGAGGGTCGAGGAGCTGTCCATAACGCAGATGGAGGAGCTCGTCGGATGGCTCTTGTCGAAAGCGCTTGAGGCGCTTCCGCGAAACTAATAAATCAGCCTGTTGATTTCAAGACGCCTTCTTTGGAGTTGCACAGATGCAGATAGGTATTGTAGGTAAGCCGAACGTCGGAAAGAGCACCTTCTTCTCGGCTGCGACGATGGCAAGCGTGGAGATAGCACCATACCCATTCACCACGATCAAGGCAAACAGGGGCATAGGTTACGTTCGGCGTGCCTGCCCGGAGAAGCACTTCGGTGTCAAGTGCAACCCCCACAATGCCTCTTGCTCCGGCGGAACAAGATTCATACCCGTTGAGATGCTGGATGTTGCCGGGCTTGTCCCCGACGCGTGGCAGGGCAAGGGTCTTGGCAATGCATTCCTCGACGAACTGAGGCAGGCCGACGCCCTGATACATGTGGTGGATGCCAGCGGCGGGACGGACGCGGATGGCAACCAGCTGCCAGTGGGCACACGCGATCCGCTCGAAGATATCAGATTCCTGGAAAGGGAGATATCGATGTGGATCAAGAGCATACTCGACAAGAATTTCCAGAAGACGGCAAAGCGCATCCACCTGGAGGGCCTTAAGGTGGAGGCAATAATACAGGAAAGACTGAGCGGGCTCGGGGTAACCGTGCCGGATGTAACGGCGGCCATGCGTACCACAGGGGTCACCGGCGATCCGACAGACTGGTCAGACAATGACATCTATTCACTTTCGGATGCCATCAGGCGCATCAGCAAACCTACTCTGATAGCTGCCAACAAGGCGGACATAGCTCCGAAGGAGAATATCCAGAAGCTCATGGCGCTCAAGAATTACATAGTCGTCCCATGCTCGGCAGAGTACGAGCTTGCACTTCGCAAGGCGGACAAGGCCGGGTTGATAGGATATGTGCCCGGTTCGACGGATTTCACAGCCGTCGATGGCAAGACTCTGAATGAAAGACAGGCGAAGGCACTTGAGAAAATAAGATCCTACATTCAGAGGGGGGGAACAGGAGTCCAGGATGCGATAGAGAGTGCCGCCTTCAAGCTTCTTGACCTGATCTCAGTCTTCCCCGTCGAGGATGAGAACAAGCTGACCAATCATCAGGGAGAGGTGCTGCCGGATGCATACCTTGTCAGGAGGGGTAGCGGACCTCAGGACCTTGCCTTCAAAGTACACACGGACATAGGTAAGAACTACATAACGGCTATAAACGCAAAGACAAAAAAGCCGATTGGCCACGACTACCATCTAGATGACGGTGATGTGATCAAGATAGTGGCTAAGCGCACCTCTTGAATCAAAGGGCGAGTTGCATTCGGCGCGCCGGTTTCCGCCATCCCCTCGGAGAACTTTTAAACAAGTAGCAGTTTGGATAATCTGATGGAAAGCATTGCGCACTGGGATGTCCGCCTTCTCACCGCAACCTACAGAAGCGATCGCGAGGAAAAGATAACAGTAGAGCTGTACGGAAAGACGAGGGACGGCAAGTCGGCAGTAATCAGGTACACGGGCAGCAGGCCCTACTTCCAGATAATTGGTGATGTGTCCAAGGCAAGGGCTGTTCTGTCCACCCGGGATGATGTGATAAGCATAGAGGAAAAAACATTCTTTCATCGCGGGGCCGAAGTTCAGGGTGCAATTGTTACAGTCAAGTTTCCGTGGACAGTCCCGGAGTTCAGGAACATGCTCCGAAACACCGTTGAAGTGGCAGCTGCGGATATTCCGTTCGCCCACAGGTTTGTCTACGACAAAGATCTTGGCGCATGCGTCGGAGTGGAGGGCAGGGCACTCAGCAGGGAGGAAGCACCTGGCTACAGCGTTGACTTGATCATACAGGCCGAGTCATTCACGCATTCGGAGGATTTCAAGCCCGAACTCAGAATACTGAGCTTCGACATTGAGTCGAGCATTAAGAACTCCCACATGTGGTGCCTCTGTCTCGCGTACAGGGTAGAGGGCGCCCTCAAATTCGAAAGGCTCTACGGCGACGAGAAGACAATACTGACGTCCTTCTTCGGCAGGGTGAGGGAAATAGACCCCGATGTGATAACGGGCTACAATATCGACGGTTTTGATATTCCGAAAATAATCGAAAGGTGCCAGCACAACGGAATCGACAAAAGGCCCTGGGGAAGGGATGGAGACAATGTCCGCCAGGTGAAGAACAGATTCTGGCGATGCAACGGCAGAATAATCGCGGACGCATGGTGGCATATGAAGAAGCAGTTCCATCCCAAGCAGGAAACGCTTAACGCCGTGTCAAAGGAGCTCCTCAACGAGGAAAAGCTGGACGTGGACAGGCTCAGGATTGACGAAGAGTGGGCCAGGGACAAGAACAGGGTCATGGACTACTGCGAGAAGGACGCGGAGCTCGCACTAAGGATACTGGAAAAGACGCGCGTGCTCGCAAGGGGGATGGATATGGCCACGGTCGCCAAGCTTCCGCTTGACGATGCGCTCAACAGCGGAGCCTCCCAGCTGGTGGACTCGCTTCTCATAAGGGCGGCCGACAGGGAGAACGTGCCCACGCCGATGACGGGCCACTCAGCCGAGGCGGAAGAGACAAGCATCGAGGGAGGGTATGTACACAGCATTTCTCCGGGCCTGTACCACTGGGTCGGAGTTCTTGATTTCAAGAGCATGTATCCATCGCTCATAATTGCGAAGAACATCTGCTTCACGACACTCAGCCCCAGGGGAACTGTTGCGAGCCCTTCGGGCGCACGCTTTCTCTCGCGTGATGAAAGGAAGGGACTCATTCCGAGGCTGCTCACGGATCTCATGAATGAGAGGGACAGCATCAAGGCAGGGATGAAGAACACCGCAAACGCAGACGAGTACAACTATCTTGACGGCCTGCAGCAGGCGGTGAAGATACTCATGAATTCGTTCTACGGAGTTCTTGCATCATCCTTCTACCGCTTCACCAATTTCGCAATCGGCGGAAGCATAACTGCATTTGCGAGGGAGACAACAAAGGGCGTGATACAGCAGCTCGAAAGCGAGGGCGTCACAGTCATTTATTCAGATACCGATTCGGTCTTCTTCAAGAGTCCGGCGGAGAACCTGCCGGGCACAATAGAGTTCGGTGAGAAACTTAGCGAGCGTTTTTCCTCGCAGGGTGTCACCCTCGAATTCGAGGAGGTTTTCGAGCCTCTTTTCTCTCATGGCAAGAAGAAGAGATACGTCGGCAGGCTTGTCTGGCCAGAACAGGGTCTTGTGGTCAGGGGATATGAGATGCGGCGTACCGACTCCTTCGATTATCAGAGCGAGGGCCTGAGCAGCGTTTTCGAGGAGATACTCAACGGCAACAGGGAGGGCGCGGTGAAACTCTCAAGGCAGCTTGTCAATGACGTGCTCGCCGGAAAAGTTCCGAAGGAAAAGCTTGTGATATCGAGGACATGCCGCCCCTTCGAGGAGTATAAGGATGAAAAGTCACAGGTGACCGTCCAGACAGCCAAGAAGCTGATGCAGATGGGTGAGGAGTTCATACCTGGAATGAAGGTATCCTGGATAGTGGTGAACAGCAAGAAGACGCCGCAGCAGGTAGAACCCTTCATTGCGGGAAGGGAATTCGAGTTTCCTCCAGACTACACTTACTACGCTCTCCGGGTTGCGCAGACCCTCTCAAGGGTCACCGAGGTTTTCGGCGTCGACGAAAACAGCCTTGTCACCGGTTCAAGGCAGTCGACACTTTTCGACGAAGTAAGGACGGAGAAGGCGATCTCCGGCACAAAGACGTCCTCCCGGATGAAGCTCGAGGACTTCATGTGAAAAAGGAAGAGATTCGAAAAATGCTTCTCGACGGCATGCCTGATGCCGCTCAATCCTATCCGAGCGCAGGCGCCATGGACGCGGTGAATGGCGGCTGTCCGGTTGCAGCTTCAATTGAACCTGAATGCTGAAGCCTGCCCTTCCACAACCGGGCCGTTTGAGCATGTGGCGGTTGCCTCGTTTATACACATGCCA
>JAKAPY010000102.1 GCA_021811925.1 Thermoplasmata archaeon
CGCCGTCTCGATGGCGGGCCCCTTGGTGATCACAAGCACATCCCCTCGCCTTGTTCCGGAAGGTGATTTGACCTGAGATTTCTTTCCGACAGCAATAGCAGTACCTCCTCCTATTGTCGGAAACGATGCGCCTTCATAGACGCCGGTGTGGCCGGCCACAATCGCCATTCCAAGTCTTCTCGCCTCTGAATCGAAGACGCCAAACATCGCATCAAGCTCCCGCGGTGAAATAGCGGGAAGGTTCCAGTCGACTGCAAGGTACGCCGGAGACAGTCCGCTGACGGCCACATCACCCACTATTGTGTGGAATGCAAACCAGGAGGCCCTCTTCAGGCCATACACGCGGTCGACCCATATCGGGTCCGTGCTCACGGCCATGACTCTCTGTCCGCCCATGCCGATGAGGCCGAAGTCCAAGCCAAATTTCGGCCCGGCCAGAACATCACGCCTCCGGGCGCCAGTGAAATCGAGCACATGCCTTTCGAACTCGGCGCTGCCAATCTTGCCCGTGACCATGGAAATACCCGAGCCGCTTGCCTTTGTCATGCACTGCCCCCTCCTGAGGAATATGAAATGATTATTAAACTCCTGTATATAGTGGAGTTAGAATGGCCAGGGACAACATACAGATTGAACTTTCTTTCTATATCAAGGCAACCAATCCCGGTGAACTGCCCCTTGAGGTTTATGACGCACTCTACTATTCAGGCCATTTCGAACCGATTTACAGGATTCAGGGGGACATGGTCCTAAGTGCATTCTACAACGAAAGCGGCAGGCAGGAGGGAAAACTGTCCAAGTTGGGAAGAAGGGTCCTCAAGGAACTGACGATTGACTTGAAGGAGAAGCACAAGGGAGTTGAGATCAAGGTTGAGAACCTGATGCCCGTATTCGAGGAGGAAAATTCATTCTACAGGGACCCGAAGGTCAGGATATCGACAAAGATGAAGACGGGCAGCAGGGGAGTGGTCGGCGCAGTCGATGCAGAATCGAGGGCCCTTGCTGCCACGGAAACCATACTGCTTGGCGTCCGGAAGCTGAGTCCGCTGCCTGACGGAAGGATTTCATTCACAATATCCGGGGCTGAGTTTGATTCGACTGAAATGAAGGAGATTCACTCTAGGCTCACGACGCAATCGGCAAGGTCATCGGGCACGAAGCACGTGTGGAACATTGACTTCAAGAGGGAAGCGCTGAAAGACTTGCTGACTGTCGAAGTAATGCCGGTGCTCGAGAAGACCGTCGGCTGAGGGGCGCATCACGCAATAGGCGCCGATCCCTCAAAGTCCTTGGGCAGAATCTCAAGCTCGGCAACGGAATGCACGCTGTTCGAATGGATGGCGGAAGCAAGGCGCACCTGTGTATCCGTTTCCCAGAGTCTCTCTCCCCGCTGCTTTGCTGCGGAAGGGAGCAGCTTCGCAATTTCCTTCCTTCCTACAGGATTGTCAAGCGTGACATTGTACGTCTTGTTCAGCGCCTGGTCCGTCTTGAGCGCCCTTGCCACGGCCTCCGTCAGCATTTTTACTGGTGTGATATAGAAGGCGCCTCCCTTCCTTCCAAAGATCGAGAATGCGCCTCCGGAGGACGCGATGATTCCTAGGGCGGTCCGGTTGGACTCTCCGAGAAGCACGCCGGACCTGAATATTGTGTATGGCACCCCGCTGTTGATTATAGAATACTCAAGATGCCATGCGATGCCCGGCCAAACATCTTCGCCGCCGGTCCCTTCCGCAACATTTATCGAACTTAATGAGACGTACCTGGAAACGGGTTTTGACTTTGTCCTTGTGATGAGTATATTGTTGAGCCGCTCAGTCGCCTCGCGGTCCTCGGTGGGCAGGCTTCCGCTGTTGAGCGGCGATGCTATGTTGACCACATACTTTACACCCTCAAACGCGCTTTCAGGTATGTCGCCGGTCAGCGGATCGCAGTAGAAGAACTCAACGCCGGGCTTCCTGTCTATCTTTCCTTCATCCTCGAATTTAAGCAGGCATCTTATGTTGAACTCTGCCCTGAGCAGGTCGTAGAACAGGCTTCCGCCAAGCGCGCCCTCTGCTCCAGTCACAAGAACGAGGTCGGGGTTCTTGACTGCCTTGTTTCCAAACATCTCAGGTAGTGCACACTCGGCCATTGGGGGGCCGGCAGGATGACCTGTCATCTATCTTGTACCTCGCCTGTGAATTGAGGCAATTCATATAATTGGTTTACGTCGCTCTTGTCGAAACATCCTGCCCGGGTTGTAGCTGAATGGGCTAATGCCCGCGTCTTCCCGGCCGCTGAACGAGCATACCAACAGTGCAGACCAAAGGTTTATCTAATCGATATCGAATCCGATATCGGATAGATATGTGGCAATTTGCGAACTTTGCAAGGGGTCCCCAGAAGGGGTTGAAGAGGTTTGTGCTGACTTCACTGCAGCAATCGCCCAAGAACGGAGTGGAACTGATGGATGACATCGAGAAACAGAGCTACGGATTCTGGAGGCCTTCTCCCGGCTCCATCTACCCTTTACTGGATACGCTGAGCCGTGATGGCATGGTGGTTAAGCAGACTGACGGGAAGTACCACCTCACAGAGAAGGGATCGAAGGAGGAGGAAGGGCAGTTCTGGCCGAGGATGGGAGGCCCGACAACAGTTGATCAGATGGTTGCGGAGATGGGCACCTATGTCTCATACTTCGAGGACCTCGGCAGGGAGAAGATTTCCGCATTCGCGACTGAACTGGACGGCATCAGGGACAGGATTGCCAAACTGCTTGAGAAGTAGCCCTGCACCGGACGGAAAGGCATCAACAGGTCAAAGGTTAAGAGCAGGAGCCCATTAAACTCAATTGAATGGAAAATCACGGGGCCGCAGGCACCCATCACCCTGTTGCCGGGAGACTTAACCGCACTCCGGGTGCGGGAGAGTACGAGCTGGGCCAGCTATGTTCAGGGCTTCAGTCTGTAGAGGAAATAAGGGAACTGCTGCGCGAACGGCATCTGGGAGAGAGCTTTGTGACAGGCACAAAGGTGCTTGTGGATGACACACGTGATTTCTACATGTACGTCGATGACAAGGACAGGCGGCTTGTGGCTTGCCTGTCACACATCAAGGACTCGGACCCGAGGATTGTCTACCTCGACTACCTGCATGAGCTTGTTCATATTTTCCAGCTGCACGACGGCCGAAATCTTTACGATCGCAGGTTCAAGTACGTCAGGAGAACCACCGAGATCGAGGCATATACGGTTGCCGTCAGGGAAGGGAAGAGGATGGGGATGGCCGACGCCGAGCTCGCTGAATACCTGAGGGTCGAGTGGATAAGCGATGAAGAGCACATGGAGCTCATAAGGGCAGTCGGGCTCCAGCCTCCTGCCACCGCATGATCAGGCGAGCGACTGTCTCGCCATCTCCGCGCCTTTCGACATGCTGAGCAGTTTGTTGTATGTAACCTTCCAGCTTCTTGTCCTCAGTCCGCAGTCAGGGTTGACATAAATTAGCTTAGGATCTCCTATGATCTTTGCTGCGTGTAAAATCCTTTCCCTGACGAGTGCCGCGGGCTCAACCGCATCGTCGTGCACATCAACAACGCCGAGTCCTACTTCCTTGCCTGCGCCCAGTTCATTGAGGTGTGCCACGACTTCATACCCCTGGCGCTTCTGTTCACCGAGCTTGTTGCTGTCCCTGTTTGCAAATTCAAGCGCGTACTGGCTTATCTTCTTTGCTTCAAGCAACTCTGGAAAGAGAGATTCGTAGTTTGACGAATAGCACACATGGAGCGAGAACTTGCAGTCGAAACCACTTATCGCCTCATTTATCGCGCTTACAAAATCGGAAACCTGTTCCTTGCCAGGCTGGGTGCTTAGGGCTGGTTCGTCTATCTGGATCCACTTGACACCATTCGACACAAGTGACTCGATCTCCGGCCTTATCAGCTTCCTTGACACCTCAAAAAGCAGATCGCTGTATGCCTTTTTCCTGAGCTCGCGCGGATCTGCTATCGACTCCATGAGCTTCTTCTGGTAATATTCATTGAATGACCAGTCTGTGACAGTGTACGGTCCCGTGAATGGCACCTTCACGATTTTGTCTGTATGCTCCTTTGTGAACTGGTATTCGTTCAGATATATCGGCTTCTGCCACTTTATTTCATCCACGACGGAAGCTTTCCTGTAGTACTTGTTGTCCCATGAACGCACATGCCCCACAAACTGAAAGCCCTGGACCTCCCTGACAAGCGCCTCGTACATCTCCGTACGCCACTGCTCGCCGTCAAACACTATGTCCAGCCCCGCTGCTTCCTGCAGGCGTATTGCATAAACCGCTGACCACTGCCTGATGCCTTCCCTCACCTGAGGTGAATCCTCCGACTTGAGGAGTTCGAGCAGCTTCTCGTAACCCTCCACATGGAGCTTCCTTCCCCAGTATTTTGCCTCGCTGAAGTCCTCATCCGTTATGGGCGCGCCTCTGTATCCGAGTACACGCCAGTTGGGCTTTGCCATGCTGCCTATTTCCTGGCATGGGAACAGTTCAGGCATTGCTTTCCACCTTCTTTTTCGCTTCAGACATTATCTTCATCTTCTCCTCGGCTATGGGCCTTGGCAGGAATTCAAGGTCGCAGTTGGGAATGATAGCAAGCTGCCTTACGTCGCCCAGCCTTTCGATCACAGAGCGCACAAATGATTCCACCCAGCCGCTGTCCTCCGGAAGGCTGTTCCTTCCGTCGACGCATCCAGCGGCTATTCCCTTCTTCGTGTCAAAGTCCGTCACATCAGAGAGTGAAGTCGAAAAGAAGTCTATTCCGATGACCGATGCATTGAAATCGAGTATCTCCCTGAAATGACCAGCCAGGTTGCTGAAGGGGAAATGAAGCATCACTTCACACTTGAGCCGCTGCGTGGTGAGATTGAAGGCATCAATGGCCAGCTCTATGTCCTCCTGTTCTGGCTTCCTGAAAAAAAGGAACGGTTCCACGAATTCTATCTGCCCCACTCCCTTTTCCTCAAGCAGAAGTGCCACGCGCTCCATTTCCTGTGCGAATGAAAGTATGCCAGACCGTCTGTCTGGGAAATACCTGTTGTCCGATGCGGTATAAAGACCATAAGGGGCAGGGATGACAACCTTCGCGCGGGCGCCGAAGTCCCAGAGCCTGTCAAAGTAGTATTTCAACAGCTTCCTGTGCAATATGTTTGGATATGCGTTGATTCTCGGTTTCCTGTAAAAGGTATTGTTGTCAAACCACCTTGTGAGCTGAGGGCCGCTGTCTAGTCCCTCAAGCGAGTCGATAAATGGCCTTATCAGGTCCTGCCAGTAGAACATTGGGTCCGAGATATAGCTGTAATTCAGCTTGGCCTGAAGCGAAAAGTCCCTTGCAGCCGCCGCATTCCTGAGCTCATCGAGTTCCTCGTCTCCAATCCTCTTCCTGTCCCAATCCCTCGTGCCTGCTATCAGTTCCTCAGTTCTTGGCTGAATTCCAACAAGATAAGTTTCGAGCTTCGTGGTGACACCTTCCGTGGGGGGGTTCTCTTCACGAAGGAAGTTGCCCCTCTGTAGCGGTCAGGCAGCTATCAACCGCCAAGCACAATTCAAGTCATTAATAATTGTTTTGACAGCCTGCGGTGACGGATGTTGTACCCTTCCGGGCGGCGAGATGGGTGTTGCGGATGGGCAAACCAAACGAGGTGAGGGTTCGGATTCCATCAATTTTAAGAGTGCCGTTGGCTCTTACTGCCGTAAATGAAAGCAGAAGAGACTTTTCCTGTGACTTTTGCAGACATTGAATCTGCAGCCAGCACAATAAAGGGTGTTGTTGCCAGGACCCCGTTCGAACTTTCGTCTTCATTCTCAAGGCTATTCGGCGGACAGGTCTACCTCAAACTTGAGAACCTGCAGAGAACGGGCTCTTTCAAGATGAGGGGGTCGTACAACAAGATAAGCAAGCTCACTTCGGAGCAGAAAGGGCACGGAGTAATCACCGCGTCTGCAGGCAACCACGCCCAGGGCGTAGCCCTGTCGGCCACCCTGAACAGGATAAGGAGCGTCGTTGTCATGCCTCAGCATGCTTCACTCGCAAAAGTCGCCGCAACCAAGAACTACGGCGCGGAGGTGATTCTCCATGGCCAGATTTTTGACGATGCGCTTGCAAGGGCTCTGGAGGTGCAGAAGAAAAGAAAAATGACTTTCATCCACGGCTACAATGACCCGTTGGTCATCGCCGGCCAGGGGACGACGGGCATGGAGATGTGCGAAGAGAAGGAAATGGACTATATCATATGCCCAATTGGGGGAGGAGGACTCATCTCAGGCATTGCTGTGGCCGTGAAGCATCTATTCCCGACGACGAAGCTACTCGG
>JAKAPY010000103.1 GCA_021811925.1 Thermoplasmata archaeon
TGGAAGAATCGAAGACGGCGCTTTCGGAACTCGAGTCTAAGCTCGGCGAGGGAGATGAGCGCTCCGGGAAGTTGCAGTCACAAATAAACAAGCTGAATAATGAAATTGCGATAACGGATGAAGATATCAGGCATCTCCAGCTGGAGCACGACAGGATCAAGGACAAGACAGAGAGGGATTCGGTTGAATTTGCCAAGCTCGAGGATGCAAAAAACAACATCGAATTTGAGTTCAAGGACACGGTCTGGCAGCTGAAGGACATGGGCTCAGGAGAAAAGGAGAAAGACGCGGAGCTCAGGAAGTGTCAGGATGATTTTGTCCGCCTGAAGCGCAAGGAGGGTGAACTCTCCACCCGCATCGACGAGTTGGAGAAGAACATCAAGTCACTTACAAGGGAATACGAGAGACTCAAGGCTCAGCATGACGCCCGGGCAGACATGCAGGGCGGATACATGCGTGGCATAAGGGCTCTCCTCGAGACAAGGGACAGGAATGAGATTAAGGGGATATACGGGACTGTTTCAGAGCTCTGCAGCATCGAGAAGGATTTCGAGGAGGCAGTACAGACAGCCGCCGGTTCAAGGATGAATGCAATCGTTGTCGAAGACGACGGCGTTGCAGCCACATGCATCAATTTCCTCAAGAAAAGCGGGCTCGGCAGGATAACATTCCTTCCGCTGAACAAGATGATGGACGGCAGGCCAAGGGGAAAGGCCATAATGTCCTCCAGCCAGACTCTGGGCTTCGCCATTGACCACATCGAGTTCGAGGATAAATTCAGGCCCGCGTTCTGGTATGTTCTCGGCGATACGCTCGTTGCCAGGAACCTGGAGGACATGCGTAGGCTGATGGGCGGTATAAGGCTCGTCACGCTTGACGGCGACATAGCTGAGGCCAGCGGCGCAATGATAGGCGGCTCTGCCGACAAGGGTGCCAGGAAGCAGTTGGTTGAGACGGGGAGGCTGGATGAGGTGGGCGAGAAGCTGAGGTCGATGACTGTCGAGTCTGAGCAGAAGGGAGTTGATCTCATGAACACCAGGTCGGAGCTGAGGATCCTGGAGGAAAAGATAAAGCGCCTCAAGGCGAGCTCCGGTGACAGTTCCAGGACTCTTTCCGAACTTAGCGCCAAGCGGAACCAGCTGGAGAAGAGCCTCAACGAGCACCTCTTCAACCTGTCGAAGTTCAGGGAGGCAAATGCCTCAAGCGAAAAGCTACTGGCAGAGGTAGACTCGAAGCTCGAAACGGCCAACATAAACTCCAAAAACCTCAAGGGCGAGCGCGATGCGAAGTCGAAGGAACTGCTTTCAGACAAGCCAAAGGAGGTAAGCAACAGAGTGAACACGCTCAGGGAAGACATATCCAGGCTCAAGGACGGAATCCAGGAGAGCACTATAAGGGCAAACGGCGACAGGGTGCAGCTTCAGTTCCTGGAAAAAAGCAACAGGGAGACCTCTGGGGAAATAGGCCAGCTGGAGCAGAAGATATCCGCTCTGAGAGAGAAGGCAAAGGAATGCGGGAAGAACTCCTCCAGACTCCAGATTGAGATAAATGCGCTCGAGAAGATGGAGGAAAGTGTCAGCAGCGCCCAGGCCGCGCTCAGGAAGGAACGGGACGAGATTGTACGTTCCAGCCTTACTGAAAGGGGGCTTGTCACAAAGGCAAGGGAGCGCATAGATACGCTCAGGGACCTCATTATAACGCAGAAGAGCAACATAGTGGCAGTAGAAGAGAAGAAGAGGGAACTCAGCTCTGAAATTGAAGCGCTTAGGAACGGTGGCGCCGTCCGGCTTGATGGTGACTTCACAATGGACAAGCTGAAGGATGAAATAACGAGCGCCGAGAAGACACTCTCATCCATAGGCGGTGTGAACATGCTCGCAATCGACGACTACGAACAGACAAGTTCCAGGTGCGAGAACCTTCAGGGCGAAATAGGCGAGTTCGAGGAGAAGAAGAAATCACTCGTCAAACTTGTCGACGAAATAAACAAGAAAAAAAGAGCCGGGCTAATGCGCGTCTTCGATTCAATTAATACGAATTTCAGGCAGATTTACTCAAGACTCTCCGGCGGCTCGGAAGGCGAACTTGTCCTCGAAAACAGGGAGGATCCGCTTCAGGGTGGAATGATCATAAAGGTCAGGCAGAAAGAGAGAAAAACGCTCCGCATTGAGGCATTGAGCGGCGGGGAGAAGAGTCTTGCGGCACTTGCATTCATTTTCTCAATACAGCAATTCGACCCGTCACCGGCATACTTCCTGGATGAGGTGGACATGTTCCTTGATGGCATAAATTCAGAGTCAGTGGCAAGGATGGTGAAGGGGCTGTCTGCCACAGCGCAGTTCCTGCAGGTATCGCTCAGAAAAGTGACCCTCAACAACGCTGACAGGCTGATTGGCGTGACGAAGCAGCTCACTGGCCTGTCGGAAGTATTCCTGAGGGATCT
The DNA here is from genome assembly GCA_021811925.1 of Thermoplasmata archaeon. Lineage (GTDB taxonomy): Archaea > Thermoplasmatota > Thermoplasmata > Sysuiplasmatales > Sysuiplasmataceae > JAJZXY01. The sequence continues at coordinate 2,444 of JAKAPY010000103.1, forward strand.
GCCGGATGCCGAAATGGCACAGTCAACCGAGATGCAGGGGGTAGAAGGATGAATGACAGGAACACTGTGATAATGAAAGAACTGCTCTTCCAGAAGTCTCTGCTCAGCGAGGACGCAAAGAAGTACGCCGAGATAGACAAGTACATGGATATAGCCCAGTCCATTCCCGAGGCGGACCATCATTCAATGAAGGATCCAGTCGAAAAAAGCATTGCAATAGTGTTCGAGCTCATAATGAACAATCAGCTTGACCCCGGCGCCATAGAGATACTCAACTTCTCAAGGCTCTACATGGAAAGGATCAAAAGTGAGCCGTATGTCAATTTCATAGTGGCAGGCAGACTCATTTTCATGGCGTGGAACGTCCTCAGGCTGGAAAGCGAAACAATGCTAAGCAGGCTGATGGCTTACAGGGAAGAGGCGCGGGATGTTGATCCAAACTTCTTCTATGTGTTTGACGACGACCCCGAGTACTACGTCGGGGACTTCGAACTGGAGCCGGCAGTGCGCTCCAACTTCACGCGGGAAGTGAGCATAATGGATCTTCTGGATGCATTCAGCCAGGCACAGGCTGAGATCGCTGAACATCTTCGCAGGGCCTCACTCCCAATACAGGCACCGGACAGGAAGTTCGAGGATAATGCGCACAAGGAGGATCCCGAGAAGGAGATCAATGCCGTTCTGGAGAAGCTGTATGCCTTCGGCCCTGGCCCCGTCCCATTCAGCGACTTGGCGCAGGGGAGAGACGACACCGTTACCGTCTTCCTTTCGATGCTCTTCCTCGCAAGGCTTGGAAGGGTACGCATCTGGCAGGAGGAACCTCCCTCCGGAGAGATATACATGGAACCGATCAGCCAGCAACCAATGCTGTCGGTTGAGGTAACCGACTCATCCATCCCCGAGTCAGACGTGTAGGGTGTTTCCTTGGAAGACAGTCTTCTTGTGGTCGAGGCAATGCTCTTTTCAGCTGGGCGACCGCTTCACCCGTCTGACATAGCAAGCGCGTCGGGCCTCGACATACAGGAGGTAAGGAAGGCCCTGAGGAAGCTCAACAGAACATACTCGAACAGGGCAACTTCACTCGAAATTGTCAGAACTGGAGACAAGTACTCGATGCAGGTGAAGAAGGACTTCACGGGGAAAGCGAGGCAGCTGGCTCCCACTGAGATGCCTAAGGATCTGCTCAGGACAATCGCCGTAATAGCCTTCCATCAGCCGATTCTCCAGAGCGATCTTGCAAGGCGAAGGGGACCGAAAGTGTACGAAGAAGTCGGCAAGCTCAGGGACATGGGCCTGGTAAGCGTCAGGCAGCACGGCCATACTGTTGAGCTCACAACAAGCAACAGGTTCGCGGAGTTCTTCGGCATAGAGGCGAAGAACAGTTCCGAGGTCAGGAGTTATTTCGAACGGCTGACTTCGAGAAAGGCGGATTGAGCAATCCCGCCTGCGCCTTAACCGCGGCCCTTGCCCAGGACAGGGGGAATGAGCGCCCGAGCCGGAATTTGAATCCGGGTCTGAAGATCCGCAATCTTCTAGGATGTCCAAGCTACCCCACTCGGGCATGCGAACCATTGCATCTCTCTTTTTATGTTTATCCGTCTTCGGGAGCCTCTGGCCGCGTACCGCCGAACGGCAAAACTACTTAACCATGACTGGATAACTTCGCCCGTCTGTTATGGCTGAGGAGGGATCGGGCGGAAATGTGCCGAGTCGAAAGGCGCTGTTTTCCGTGCTTTCGTCCCGTTTCACATATTCAATAAACTGGTACACCACCGCGACTCCCGCGCTTTACCTGATAGTCCAGCACTATGGCATTTCAAGTGCCTTTTCAGGGCTGATAGTCTCTGTATTCTTTCTCTCGGTCGGCCTGTTCCAGATCCCGGCAGGCGCGCTCTCCTCCAAATACGGGTCGAAGAAGGTCGCTCTGAACGGGCTGCTCGTACTTGCCGTCGGAAGCATTGCAACACCATTCGCCCCGAACTTTCTTGTTCTGCTTGCCTTCAGGTTCGTTGCCGGCATCGGTGCTGCCCTTTTCTTCTCCCCAGCGATTGGCATCCTTTCAGCCTTCTACTCAAAGGAGAGCAGAACAGGAGTGATGGGCCTCTACAACGCCTCATTTTCACTGGGCGCAGGCATGGCCCTGCTGCTCTGGCCCATAATTGTCAGGTCAACAAGCTGGCAGGCAGGTGTGATATTCGGGGGCGTGCTCTCACTTGTTGCCTACATCTACAGCAGTTTTGGCATTGACATGGGCAAGGCGGCCGAGAGCGCTGCCGTTGGAGTCACGCTCAAGGAGATTGCTTCCATCTTCAGGAACAGGGAGGTCTGGCTGATTTCGCTTGGGCTCGTCGGTGTGTGGGGCGTCTACAACGCGATACCGCAGTTCATGTACAACTATTCAATACAGTACATCGGCCTGAGCCCGTCGTCCATCCTGCCTGGCGCACTTGCGTCCATAATTCTCTTCGGCGGACTGATTGGTGGTGTGATAAGCGGACCGCTGCACAGGAACATACGCAATGCACGCTCACTCCTGGTGCTGATAGTGGTGCTCTTTTCCATATCCCTTCCCCTTTTCATGATCAAGTCTCCATATACAGCTCTGGCAGGCAGCATAGCTGTCGGAGTTACTTTTACAGCCGGCGTGACACTTACTTATGCACTGCCTGCACACATGTCAGGCATCGACCTGAAGAACATACCACTGGCCATCAGTCTTGTCAACAGTCTTCAGATACTGGGCGGATTCTGGGTTGCCACACTGTTCGGCTACGTCGTGTTCCACTTTGGATATCTGGCCGCCTTTGCTGCAATGATCGGCATTTCGCTTGCGTTTCTTCCGTTTTATCTGCTCATGCGGAAGCAGTGATACAGGCACAGGGTGAGCGAAGCGATCAGATACGCGGGTGCTTCCTGAATGTGGTCACATAGCCAGCGATCTTGTTGCGCATCATCACAGACTTGACATCAGTTATCTTGCCGACAATCTGCTTGTTGTGCTCGTAGTCTTCAGAGAAAAGTGTTGGGTATTTGTTGACGAGCTCAACAGCGACTCTCTTTATGTATGTCGGTCTGATGTTTCCCATTAATATCTTCCTGCAGGTGGAAACCCACCAGCCCCCTTACCGTATTTAAATATGTCGAACCAGGGATAAACATGACAAGCTCTGTCATCCGCACGCACTGGCATTCTATTTTTCGCGCCATCTCGTGAAATAGGCGGCAACTCCCACAAAGACAAGCGTGGAAAGCAGCAGCCCGAGTATGTTTGTGTATATTGCGGAAGGGGGATTGTGCAGCAGGCCGAGAGCGTTGTCGCCGAGCTGAGATGCGTAGGTGGTCGGTGCTATGTAAGCAATCCACCTTATGCCGGCCGGTATGACTGTTATCGGATAGAATATAGGCGGAATCACGGAGATTGCGTTGAAGAGGAGGCTTGCTATGGGCCAAATCTCCCTGAACTCCTTGAAGAATGAGGAAACCATGAAGCCGAGGCTTGCCGCCATTATCCATGTCAGCAGGACTACAAGCAGCATGAAGAGCACCTGGACCGGTGTGACAGGCAAGACTGTCACGAGTATAGCGAAAAGCACAACCAGAGGGGGAAGTGTGAAGGCGAGCTCGGAGCTGGCGAGGCCGGCAACATATGTGAATGACCGGATAGGGGAAGCAACATACAGCTCCTGTATGCGGTGCTCAATCCTGTAGTATGCAGCGTCATTGAGCATTGCGTTCCCCGTGAATACGGTCGTGAATATGATCGCGCCCACAATCCCGAAGGGCAGTTCCGCCCTTGGGCTTACAAGGTAAAGGAAATAGATGAATGTGAACGGCGCGAGAGATATGGATACGAGCATCATTGTTTGTCTCTTGAGCGAAAGCAGTCCGTT
>JAKAPY010000104.1 GCA_021811925.1 Thermoplasmata archaeon
TGTCTTGAACGGGGGCGCGAAACCCCCTTCGTCCCCCACATTTGTCGAAGACGCGCCATGTTTGGACTTCAATTCCGATTTCAGGCTCTGGTAAACCTCAGCAGCAGCAGTGAGAGCCTCCTTCAACGAATGGAAGCCTGCTGGCACAATCAGGAATTCCTGTACAGCCAGGGCACCGCCTGCATGTACGCCACCGTTTATCACATTCAGTAGCGGGACTGGCAGGAGTGGTTTGCTCCCAGTAATGCCTGAGAAGTAGCTGAACAGCTCTGTATGCTTCTGGGCCGCGGCAAGTCTGGTTGCGGCCATTGACACGCCCAGAATAGCGTTCGCACCTAGTGATGCCTTGTTCGGCGTTCCATCAAGCGCTATCATCTTCCTGTCGATGTCTGCCTGCCCGAGAGGCGAAAAGCCCGATACGGCGCCTGCAATTGCACCATTCACGTTCTGGACTGCTTTAAGTACGCCTTTTCCTCCAAACCTCTTTCCACCGTCGCGCAGCTCAAGCGCCTCGTGCTTGCCGGTACTCGCTCCTGACGGGACAGCTGCGCTTACCGTGAACACTCCGTCTGACATGTTCACTGAAACGGTCGGATTTCCCCTGGAATCAAGTATCTCCATTCCCCTTACAGTAGCTATTACCTGACTTTCCTTCATCGATTCACCCTCGAAAGCTGAAACATCAGCCACCATGTATGACGACCCTATCACTGCACAGTCTATTAGCAATTGTGCAGGGATGGTTCTTCTGCCAATTGCCCGCCAGACAGTATGCGCTAAGCCTGCTCGGCTTTCATCGTCTTCTTCCTTCTTTCCTTGGAACTGTAGCCGGTTACCTTCAGAAGGAATCGGTTATACTTCGCTATTGTTTCTGCAGCGTCAGAATCGCTGACTCCGCCCCTGCTGACTGTGATAACGCAAAATCTCTTCTTGTCGGTCAGCCAGCATTCTAGCCGTTCAAGTGCGCCGTAACTCACCACGAGGTGGCCGTCCTGTTCCGAGACCTGGCCGAATTCTTCCCGCAGCATCTGCCTGATCGATTCGCTCGATATGGCACCTTTTAGCTGGCGTTTTATATCATATTCCTGCAATTGAACCACTCCACTTTGCAATTTTCATCCTGTAGTCCGCAGGATATGAAGGCTGAGAAAGCTCTGAAATTGCAAGCTCAGACTTCCACACGGACTTGCACTCGCACTGGACCTTCTCAAGACTGGATATATCCCTGTGGACCGAATAATCGGCAATGGCTTCCATTACCCTGTCATCGCATTTGCCACAGTTGTGGGCGCCACGGATGGTGCCCGCGCCAGTCGGCTTGCTCAAGACCCTTCTGTCGAGGTGATGAGTCCTCCGGAGGACTTCGACAACACTCCATAGCCATGGCGGCCTGTAATTGCCCTTCCTCCACATGAGCTCGACAATCGTGTCCTTCTGGATGTTGGTCGGATTTATGGAAACAGTGTCGGTGTATGAGGTGATTTCCTCTGTCGTCTTCACTGCGTCTTCGATTGAGTCCAGCTCCGAAACAAAGGGCGGCTTAAGCATCAGGTAGCTCTTCACCCTGAATCCCATCTCAGCTGCCGTTCTCGTTGCCCTGAGATAATGAGCGTAATTTGAGGGCTTGTTAACAGAGTAGTTGAGAATCTTATCATTCGAACTCTCTAGACCGACCGCAAGCATCAGTTTCTGCCTGAACTGCAGAACATCGGCCAGGTTCTTCTCGGTGATGTATTCATGCCTCGTCTCGACTACAACCTCATCAACCCTTGGATACAGGTCTGAAAGGATTTTTGTCCTGAGTTGATGCGATATCTCGAATGTGTCCAGAAACGAGCCAGAGGTGTAAATCTTCACCACCCTCTGGTCCTTCAGGTTTTTGGTTGCTTTTTGATACTGGGACCAGATGCTCTCATCCGTGGCACGCGAAGATGAATCGTTTGTGTAGCCGCACATGCTGCATCCAGATCTCAGTGCCCATGAGCATCCCTTGGTTGCAAGTATGAAGACAAGAGCATCACAGTCCCTGCCGTCAATCGATTCCGCCTCTGTCCAGCAGGCCACGTAGTCATAAGGGTCCAGATCCCGCATCGCGCGCTGCCTCTCATGCGAAGCTGCCGAACGGATGCTCTTGAGCACTGTCCTGGAAAGAGGTATTGCTTCCATAGCCTCAGAAACGGTCACGATTGTGGCCTAGACCCAGCCTGCTAATAAACCTAACCGGAGAAAGATGACACGGAGAGCGCCCGGGCCACATGCCAACGGGGAATATGACTCCATTTTCTCCAATATTTATTATAAATGTAAAGACTCTTGGCGGATTTATGGACGCCGAAGGCAGGGCCCTTGATGTGACCAGATATGCTCAGGAAGTGGTGACCATGGAAGAGCTTATCCATCTCCTTGATACAGAAAAGAGGCCAAGGGCATATATCGGCTTCGAACCCTCCGGGTTCCTCCACATAGGCAGCCTTCTCGTCCCTTCGAAGACCATCGGTGCAATGCTTGACAACGGATTCGAGGTGACGGTCTTCCTTGCAGACTGGCACGCATTCATAAATGACAAACTTGGCGGCAACATGGACAAGATAAAGGCGTGCGGAGAGTATATGGCAGATGCATTTTCATTCATTGCAGGCAACAGGCAGGGCCTGAGATTTGCATTTGCATCTGAGATGATTTCGCACAGCGACTACTGGACAGACCTGATAAAAAATGCCAAGCACGCCACCCTCCAGCGCCTGAAGAGGGCCATGACCATCATGGGAAGGAGCGAAGACGAAGCCGAGCTCGATTCATCCAAGCTCCTCTATCCGCTGATGCAGGTCACCGACATATTCAGGCTTGGTGTAGATGTGGCATATGCAGGGATGGACCAGAGGAGGGCGCACATGCTTGCAAGGGAGGTTGCCGAATCTTTGGGAAGAAAGAAACCAATCGCGCTGCACACTCCCCTGCTTTCGAGCCTCAAGAGCACAAGCAGGATGGATGCGACCGAGTCAAAAATGTCAAAGAGCGATCCGGCAAGCGCAATCTATGTTCATGACGACGAGGCGACCATGCGCTCTAAACTCAAGAACGCATTCTGTCCGAAGGAGATTGAGGGCAATCCGGTCCTCGACATATGCAGGTACATCATCTTTCCATACTCGGGGAAGCTGGGGATTGAGCGCAGCCCGAAATATGGCGGGCATATCAATTTCGACAGCTACAGCGCGCTGTCTGAAGCATACTCCAAGGGCGAGCTCCATCCATTGGACCTCAAGGCCGGTGCCGCTTCCGCCCTGTGGGAGATCACCATGCCACTTCATGAGCACTATGTGCAGAAACCCGAACTCCTGTCATGGATGAGCAACGCGACGATCACCAGATGAGACGGTCAAAGGAACAATCCTGAAACAAGGGCCCGGATTTGGGTGATGTTGCAGCATCGCATGACCGGCTTCCCCGTCGCATTCACATAGATATTTAAACCCTGAAAGTTTCGGCTGACCCGTCGTCAGGTGAGGCAAAACATGGCGGTAACTGTCGCAGTTCCAAGGGAGACCGCTCCCGGGGAAAAGAGAGTAGCGCTTGTCCCTGAAGTGGTCTCCAAGCTTACGAAGTCTGGTGTACGTGTTCTCATCGAGTCGGGCGCGGGGGACGCTGCCTTCTACACGGACAGCGCCTATGCGGGCTCAGGCGCAGAAATTACGAAAGACCGCAGGGCGCTCTATGCGGATGCGGACGTGCTCCTGGCCGTGCAGCCCCCGGTCCCCGAGGATGTCGGCCTGATGAAACCAGGTGCAATACTGGTTGGATTCATGAATCCAGGAAGGAGCGTCGAAGGCGCAAGGGCGATGAAAGAAAAGGGGGTTTCCGCTTTCGCACTGGAGCTTGTGCCGCGCATCACAAGGGCGCAGAGCATGGATGCGCTTTCCTCACAGTCCACCATAGGGGGATACAAGGCGGTGCTGCTCGCTGCCAATCAATCGCCAAAGCTGTTTCCAATGCTCACAACGGCTGCAGGCACGATAAGGCCGGCCAAGGTTCTAATTCTTGGGGCCGGCGTGGCAGGGCTCATGGCCATTGCAACCGCGAGAAGGCTTGGAGGGATGGTCGAGGCATACGATGTCAGGCGAGCCGCCGGGGAGCAGGTCAGGAGCCTTGGTGCAAAGTTTCTGGAGCTGCAGATAGACGCGGAGGGCGCCGGAGGGTATGCAAGGGAACTCACACCTGAGGAGAAGGTAAAGGAGCAGGCCATGGTGAATGAGGCGGTGTCTCAGGCAGATGCGGTGATTACAACCGCGAACATACCGGGCAGAAAAGCACCGAGGCTTATCACCAAGGAAATGGTTTCGAAAATGAAGCCTGGTTCGGTTATAATAGATCTGGCTGCCGAGACTGGAGGCAACTGCGAGCTTACCAGAGCAGGAGATACCGTGGTCGTAAACGAGGTGTCAATAGTCGGACCGGTAAATCTCCCCGGACAGGTGCCGTTCCACGCGAGCCAGATGTATGCCAAGAATCTTCAATCTTTCCTTGGACTGCTGATTGACCAGCAGGGCAAAATGATTAACAATTTTGACGACGAGATTCTGAAGGGAAGCGTGCTCGTAATGAATGGTGAGATTAAACATGCACAGACGAAGGAACTAGTGGAGGGAAAGAAATGATCTCGATTCTCTACATTTACATCTACATAGCACTGCTTGCCGCCTTCACAGGCTATGAGGTAATCACCAGGATTCCGGTTATACTGCACACGCCTTTGATGTCCGGGTCTAATTTCATTCACGGAGTTGTTCTTGTCGGCGGAATGATAGAGCTTGGATTGGCACAGACGCCACTTGAGGAAGCCATCGGCTTTATCGCTGTCGTAATGGGAGCTCTGAATGTGACAGGCGGGTATGCTGTCACAGAACGCATTTTGCAGATGTTTGAAAAGCAGAAAACGAAGAAGGGGAACTGAATGGCCCTCGACATCTACGATCCTGTCTACATTATCACTGTCATATTCTTCATAGTGGGACTGCACCGGATGACCCACCCAAGGACTGCAAGGAGTGGAATTGTATGGGCAGGGGGAGCAATGGCGCTTGCAGTTGTTGTTACGTTTCTCTATCCCGGAATGCACAATATCGCCCTAATCGTCGTAGGCATAGCCATCGGCGGATCCATTGGATGGATAGCGGCAAAGCGTGTTGCCATGACAAACATGCCGCAGATGGTTGCGATCTACAACGGAATGGGAGGTGGGGCGGCGGGTGCGATTGCGGCTGTTGAGCTCCTAAAGAATGCAGCCTCGCTTGCGGCTCCTTCCCCGGGCCTGGGCCTGCTTTCCACTTCCGCCCTGGCCATTACCGGCGCGGCAATCGGGTCCGTCTCCATATCAGGCAGCGTGATCGCGTTCCTGAAACTGCAGGGATGGATGAGACAGAGGCCAATCAAGTTCCCGGGGCAGCAGCCCGTTAACATACTTGTCCTCCTGCTTGCCATTGCCTTCGGCGTTCTTGTTCTCTACCCGCACGCCCTCGGATTCAACACACTACTCCCATTCTTCCTGCTGGCCATAGGGTACGGCATACTGATGACACTTCCAATAGGAGGTGCCGACATGCCCGTGGTAATCTCCCTGTACAATGCGCTGACGGGACTCGCTGTGGCAATGGACGGGTTTGCACTCGAGAATTTCGCAATGGTCGTTGCCGGAACGCTCGTCGGTGCGGCTGGTTCCCTGCTCACACTGCTCATGGCGAGGGCAATGAACCGCTCCATAGGCAACGTCCTTTTCAGCGCATTCGGCGCCAAGGAGGAGGAAGCCACGGGCATCGTTGGCACCATGAAGCCGATCCAGCCCGAGGACGCGGCCGTGATGCTTGCATACGCAAACAGCGTCATCATTGCACCTGGCTATGGAATGGCTGTGGCTCAGGCCCAGCAGAAGGTGAAAGAACTGACGGACCTGCTTGAGTCCAAGGGTGTCACCGTGAAGTTTGCAATACACCCCGTGGCAGGCAGGATGCCCGGCCACATGAATGTGCTTCTTGCAGAAGCAGGTGTTCCCTACGACCACCTGTTTGACAGGGATGAAATCAACGCCGAGTTCCCGAGCACTGATGTCGTACTCGTGATTGGGGCGAACGATGTCGTCAACCCAGCCGCAAGGCGGCAGGGCAGCGCGCTTGCAGGCATGCCGATACTCGATGTGGACAAGGCAAAGAACGTCATTGTACTCAAGAGGGGCCAGGGGCGCGGTTTCTCGGGCATAGAGAATGAGCTTTTCTACGGTGAGAACACGAAAATGCTCTACGGAGATGCGCAGGAAACAGTGGCCAAGGTCATACAGG
>JAKAPY010000105.1 GCA_021811925.1 Thermoplasmata archaeon
CGGTGTGGGCGACGCTCGTCGACGGCGCGCGCCGCGTGCGGGACGCAGGCGAGGATCAAGGAGCTTGAGAAACAGCTCACTGACGCTGAAAAAGAGCTTGACGTGATTTCAAAACTGCTCAGCACCGGGGGACATGATAAGCCAGCTGCTGCGGAAGCATCTGCAGCCGTGGCCTATGCACCGCCAGCTGCGGAACCCGCCAGGGCAGCACCCCCGCCCCCCGCGCCGGTCCAGCCGGCGAAGCAAGCTTCTCCTGCTGCTGTCCCGGCAGCCAAAGAGTCTGCCCCGGCAGCGTTCGATAGCAGTTCACACACAGGCGGCAGGCTGTTTTTCAGGTTCAGGGGTATGACTGTCGGCGCAATTGTTGTTGGCCTGGTGGTCTACGCTCTTTCATACCTGATATCGACAAACATAGGGAGAATGGAAATGTACCTTCTATTGCTGCCCGCATCCATTCTTGTGGCTCTTGGCATATACTCTTCACTCGAGGGCTCACCAGCCTCCCAGAGGCTCTAGACCCCGAGAGCGTCCTCTATTCTTCCGAGCTCTATTGGCGTAGTGTTGCTGCCAGTGAGCACACCCCTGGAATTTGAAAGGAGGCAGGCGCCAACAAGCGGTATACCGTAGTTCACGGTGCCTATCCTTGCCTTCACCTTCAGCACTTCCTCGAGGACGGTGAGTTCCTCCTCAGTCACCTCCGGATGGCAGAGGGCTCCGTTGTTGTTGGCGACGCATGCTGACCCGACGGTCTTCAACGATGCAACCGTTCCCTTGACGGCCTCGACCCCAAGTGCGTCGGTAATCTGCTTGAGCGACTTATTGCTCATGTCCGGGTTGACAACGGCACCCTTGTCGTTGGCCACTATGTTGTTGCCCGCAGCATTGAACTTGTCCCCCATGGTAAGCACCCTTACCTCCTTGGCAAGGCCCGCAGTTTCCTCGGCTGTGGCAAAACCGCTTGTCACGACCCCGTGGCTGTTCATGCTGGCAAGCGCCCCGACAAGGTTTGTTCCAGCTATTGTCATTCGTATTACCTTTACGCCAAGCGAGCGCTCGATCTTTTCATCAAACTGACTTGTTGCCGAACGGGGAACAAGAGCCAGTTTGTCAGAAGCAGCTGCATAAATCCCAAGGAAATTGCTTCCGCCGAAATCAGCAAAAGCAATCATCGCCAGTGCTCCTTATTCTTCATCAGGGAATGAAACCTCAACGAGCCCGTCCTCGAACTTGACAGCCTTGACAGTCACCTTTGTGGGCGGCTTCCTTGCCCCCCTTGCCCAGATGTACTCGCTTACATGGCCGTCTATCCACACATCTTCGGGGTCGGTCTTCATGTGCCTGACAACAAAGTTCCTTATCTCTGTGATGGCGGTGCTGGCCCTCCTGGTGATAGGCACTCCTTTCGCCCTGCTTATGTTTATATTGAAAACAGCTTCCTCGGTGGTTGTCTCTTCAGCCATTCATATCACCTTTTAGCCTTTCCCCGGTTCCAGGTTCTCCTCTTTGGCTGCCTCGTCACGTTTCTGTTCGTCTTCATCATCACCCAGTGGGGGACCCTGGCGTTCATCCTGCCAGCCTTCAGCAGTCTTATCTTTCTTGCAAGCGGCTTGTTTCTAGCCATAAAGTCACTCTCATTTCCTCTCTATCGTAATTTCCCTCTTCTTCGGTATTATCCTTGAAAGAAGGTCCTTGAGCGTGTTGTCGTCTATCTTCCTGTTTATTCTGCCCTGTTGAGCCAGCATGAAGAGCTGCTGTTCCACATCTGCCACAAGTTCGGGCCTCGCCATCCTCAGCGCTGCGAGCCTCTCCCTTGCCTCGGGCGTCAGTATTGTTCGCAGGACTGTCTGCATCTGAGCCTGGGCTTCTGCATTTCTCCTCTTGAAGTCGGCGTTCTGCTGCTCGCCTTCCAGCTGCATCTGGAGTTCTGCAAGCCTTTTTCTTCTCAGTGCATCGAGCTCTTCGTCACTGCTCATTTCTTTTCACTTTTGTCCGTAGTTCCGTATTTTTCAAGACCGGGTTCAGTCTTGACAACCGACTGAAACACCTCGTGGGCGGCATCGTCGACGAAGCTTCTGCCCTTGCCAGATATAACACGGCCCCTGCTCTTCAGCTGCTGGACAAGGCCAGCCTTCTCGAGCTGCTGCAGCGCCATTCTTGTGGCAGATCCGCTTCCCTTTACCGCCTTGTTCGGTTTTGATCCCCTGTCGGCCGCTCCGCCGAACTCTGCTGCCAGCCTGGATGTCCCCACTGGTCCCATGATGTAGACCTTCCTCAGCACAGAGGCGACCCTCCTGTGCCACCATTCGGCCTCAGTAGGTGCCTTTTCCCTGTGTCTCCCTGTCTTGGCGAATTCCGTCCAGTCGGTAGCCTTCACGCTGTCCGCTTCCTTCAGTTTCCTGGTCAGCGCTTCAACAAGCTGACCTGCTGGAACGTCATATGCTGTTGTCATCGAATTGCCTCATCAAACGTCAATATGCTGGCAGCTCCACTGCTGACAGCGCGCCTCTAAAATTTCATTAAAGTGAATCTTTATATAAAGCTATCCTGAGCCCGTTCTCAAACCATGTCGCCTGCGGTCCAGTGCTCTGTGCTGCAACTTCAATCCTGTTTCTGAACCGGGTCGGCACACATCTACCTGGCGGCCAGGTTCCTCCTGGTAAAACCGTTGCCTACCATCCACTCCTCCAAATGCGAATTGAAGACATCCGGTGAAGCAAGGTAAGCAGGATGGGCAGCTCCCTGAATAACAAAGAGATTCGCCTTGGGCAGCTTTTTTGACATCTCTTTCGCCCTGTTTACTGGTATGACGCTGTCCTCCGAGCCCCAGACAAGCTCAACAGGCCTGTTGAGCAGCGAAAGAAACTCGGCCATTCCGGGCGAGTCCAGGCCCACCGTTCCCACAAGGAACATTCCGTCCACCATAGATGGATTCTCCTTTGCGAAAGAGAGTGCTATGCCTCCGCCCATTGAAGCGCCAATGAATACCAGGCTCCTGGCAGACTTGTGTGTGCACAGGTCAAGTATGAACCTGTTGAGCCCCGACGCCTCCGAGTATATTTTGCTCTTCTGAGTCAAGCCGAATCCGGGGATGTCGGGTGCAATGAATGAGATGCCATATGCTTCCAGCAGCTTCAGTGTATTCACTTTTGTCCATATGCCCGAATTGAAGTGTGCCCCGTGCAGCAGTATGAAAATCCTCTCGCCTTCAATGTCAGACTCGATGCAATGAACATCAGTGTCTCCCATTCTCAACTTGTGCTCAATCAACTGTCCACTCCGTTGTGTGCCCTGCTATTTACAGGAACTCATTTAGCACTTTCTGTGTTCCTGCATTCAGCACCCTTTCCCGACCATTTCAGCGATCATCTGTGCAGGCCCTGCAAATTCACTCCACATAAATTGCCGGTCTTCCCGGGAAAGCGTTCGCGCTTCTGCCCGCGGGGTCTTTCATGCCCTCCTCACCCGCACGCTGCACCACCACTTTTGCCTTCAGTTCCCTTTCAAGAAATTCCACGCTTGAATTGAGGAATGCCTTTTCATCAAGTGTTTCTGCCACCTTCGCCCTGAGCTGAAGCTTCCCCTGTCCCCTTTCAGTTGCGAGCTTCTTGAAGAATCTGTCCACAGCCGACTTCGCAACGCCGCTCGTCAGGCTGCTCCTCCTTTCCCTGTCCTTAACGCCAGAAATTTCCAGGGAGAGCATGTCAGCCTGCCATCCGGCGCATGTGTAAATGTAAATGCCTTTCGGTTTTATGCCGGTGACCTTCACGATCTCATCCACGTCGTTTATCACATCCTCGAGGTACCCCTCCCTCAGTATCGCATCCTCACTCACCTCGAAACTGTCGGGCTCCGGCAGTATTTCGAGGCAAACGGACGAACTGTTTCCGATTGCGTGCCATATCTCCTCGCACATGTGCGGAGTGAAGGGGGCCATCATGAGCGTCTGGAGCCGGGCAAACATTCTTCCTGCTTCCCCGTTCAGCCTTCCGCTCTTCCTCCTCGAATACCATTTGAGTGCATTCTGCATGTCAATTAGCGCAGCCTTCACGGCGCTCTTGAAAAGCAGTCCTTCCATGAACTCGATGTAGCTGCGGTACAGGATGCCGATGGTAGAGATGAACCATCTGTCAACGTCATCTTTCCCCCCGGCCTGGAGTGCACTTAGCGATGAGGCAGACTCCCGCATCTGCGACAGTCTTCTCCAGCCCGATTCTGCGAAGTCCTCGTCCCAGTTCGGATCGTCAAAGCCTTCACCAGCATATGCCTCCGTGAGCCTTGTAATGTCGGCCCCGTATTTTTCGAGCGCGGCGTGCAGCATAAGCGAGTTGCCTGCCGATTTGCTCATTTTTGAACCGCTTATGGTTATCCAGCCGTTGACGCCGTATGCCTTGGGCCACAGATCTTCGGGGAAAATGGCGACATGGTTGAACAGCGCGAAGGTAAGGTGGTTTCCCACAAGGTCCTTTCCAGAAACCCTGAGGTCCAGCGGATACCAGTAAAGAAACTCGCGGCGCATGGCCTCCAGTTCTTTCTTGTGGATGCGGTTGCTGTCTGCTGCCTTTTGCGGTTCTCCCTTTCCAAGGAAAACGTAATCGTAGAAGGAGTCATCAGGCACTCCCTTCCAGCCCGAGGAGCGGGAAAAGTGAAGGGAAATCGTGTAGTATGCCATATAGAGAGTGGAGTCGGACAGAGACTCGATCTTCCATTTTTCGTCCCACGGCAGTGAAGTCCCGAGACCAGTATGATGGACGCACGCCCAGTCCTTCAGCCAGTCGATTACATTGTCAAACTGCCGGCCGAGGAAACCCGGGTAGAAGTCCATTTTTGAGACAGCAGCATGGGCCCCCTTCTTCCACTCCTCATCCCCGTAGGCGAGGAACCACTGGTTCTCTACCACCTTCACGATGCATCTTGTGAGGCAACGGCACACGACCTCGCCCGATGGTTCGTACATGACCGATGCCTGTCCATTCTTCAGCAGGTCCGTCTTTATCTTCTCCCTTGCCCTGTCTACCGGAAGGCCACCCACGTCTCGAAGGCCGTTCAGCATGCGCCCCTTGTAGAAACCCTCCCTGTATATCTCCTGCCTGGCTTCCTCAAGCTTTTCTTTTTCGTCCTGGTTCACGATCTTGAGCTTCTCCACCACCCGTTTGGCAGGCAGTGTCCCGTATCCCGGAGTCTCAATTATGTCAATTGGATGAATCCTGCTTACAATCTCGGAAAGCGCAGGATCGAGTTTCCCTGAGGCCGCACTCTTCTTCAGGTCGAGGAGCGCTATGTAATCGTCTGGCGAATCGCTTGGAACGGAACTCACTATGCCTGTGCCCTTTGCTGGATCTGCAAAAACCGCCGGTAGAACAGGTATCGTGGCATCCATTGTGTATGAATAAGCCATGGCGCCCACAATTTTCTTCCCTGTTACCCTTCCCGTTTCAACAAGCCTGACTCCCTGCTGGTCAAGCTTCCCGACTGCATCAGGGCTCAGAATCCACTTTTCTTCGTCACGGTCCACGACCGCATAGTCTACCGTCGGGTTGATCCATACATTAGTCTGCCCGTAGGCTGTCTCCGGCCTGAGTGTGGCTGCGACGAGGAAGCGTCCATCCTCAAGCCTGAACTTAAGCAGGGTGTACTCGGTCGGCGTCTCTCCCTCGCCGCTGAGTCTGTCATGGTCGCCCACGGGTATGTTGTCCTTTGGACACCATATGACTGGATGCGATCCCTTCCTTACGTAGTCCTTCTCCTTCAGTCTTGTGAATTGCCACTTGACAAATGAGTCGTATTGGGGGTTAAGCGAGGTGGTTATGAATTTCCTTCTCCAGTCGATTGACATGCCGACAGATCGCATGATGCTCTCCCATCTCTTGGGAAAATACTCTGTCCAGTACACTGGATCGGAAAAGCGTTCCACTTCATTACCCAGAATTCCCATATCCCCCATGATCTTCAGCTGCCTCTTCTCTCCGTCCCTTATTCGTGCCGCAGCTGCGACAATGGGAAGTCCGGTGCAGTGAAAAGCGAAGGGGAAAAGGACATTGAATCCTCTCATCCTCTTGTATCTAGATTCGAAGTCCACCCTAAGGCATGTGAACGCATGCCCTATGTGCGGCAGACCGTTCATGTAGCTGTAAGGATATGTCGCAAAGTACTTCTTCCTGCTATCAGGGTTTGCTTC
>JAKAPY010000106.1 GCA_021811925.1 Thermoplasmata archaeon
AGGCAAGAAGGAAGGGGGCAGGGTACTTACAGGCGGAGAATCGCTTGAAGGGGGAATCTACAGCAGGGGCAATTTCATACAGCCGACGATGATCGAGACGAAACACGGTTCAAGGATAAGCACCGAGGAGATATTCGGTCCGGTCCTTTCAGTGATCAGGGTGAGGGACTTCGATGGTGCAATCGCTGTGGCCAACGGTGTGCAGTACGGCCTGAGCTCAGCCATCTACACGAGGGATGTCAACAGGGCGTTCAAGGCAATACGCCTACTTGAAAGCGGGATAACATACATCAACGCGCCAACGATTGGGGCGGAGATCCACCTGCCTTTCGGCGGCGTGAAAAGCACCGGCACTGGCGGAAGGGAGGCAGGCTCGTCTGCAATCGAGGAATTCACGGAACTGAAAAGCGTCTTCATCGATTACAGCGACAGGCTGCAGAAGGCGCAGATAGACACTGAGAGCAGGCTCAGGGAAAGGACGGAAGAGGCGAAAAAGCAGGCCTGATCACGCCTTTCCCCGGGATTCGCCGGATGATACCGCCCCGGCAAATATGTGCGCAAGGCGCAGCGGCTCCGGGAAGTTGCCGCGCACGATGGATGAGGCGATTATGCTGAGCGCATCTTCATCGCTTATCCCTTCGTTCCTGGCGAACAGCCTGAAGCCTTCTCCATGCACACTGTGTGGAGCATATGCCGAGACAAGTTCCATCCTTTCCCTCCAGTCGGCAAAGTGCTTCCTCAGGGCAGATTCCATTTCATTAAGATCCGGTTCTCTCCTTGTAATGCTCACTACAGGGATTCCAGTCCCGCGGTTTATGAGTCCGAGATCGAAGACGTTGAAGCCGCCTGCCGCTATCCCGTCCAGCATTATGAGCCTTATCTGTTCCCTCAGCCTTGACTTGAGGACTGCATCTATGACCCGGCCTGAAGCATCGACGCCGTCGATCTCGCAGTCTGTTACAATCGCCCCCTCTACATATGAAGGGATTCTGACCACAACGCCGACAAGGACCGCCCTGCCCTTCCTGAATGTAAATTTCCCGTCGTCAAACGCTATCACGCGTGTCTGCTTCTTCACATCACATCAGTGCCAGTTCGCCCGTTACAGGATCTATGTCGGCTTCCCTTGCAGGACCAATTCCAATGCAGGTTACCGTCCCGGGTGGAATTTCGGTGAGTCCCGCATCGGCTATCAGGCTGCTCGTGAGCCCCCTTGTTCTCGCCGCGTCCCTCAGGAAATAAAGGTCATCCACAGACTTCACCTTGACTACAACCTTCTTCTGTCCTTCCTCGAACCATGCATCGAAGATCTTCCTGTCCTTCTCCTTCGAGAGCAGCGAGCAGCTGACTGCTGCATGCGCCACCTGCACGGACAGTTTGCCGACTGACAGTTTGAGGTCGGATCTGACGGCAATCACGAGCTTGTATGCAAACCTGTTCCCCTTCATCAGCTCCCGCCCTCCTTCCTTTCGCTGTCAGGCACTTCCAGGCCCCGCGATGGACGCAGAAGCGCAGATCTGAAAAGTGCTATCAAGAGGAATGCCGCGGTCAGGACACCCAGAAGAACGGGAAGTGCAACGAACTGGAAGGGGGAATGTGTTGCCTGCGAAACCAGGAACAGGGCGAACATTGCAAGCAGGGTTATGGCGAGGCTGAGCCCGGTTGATGAAGCGATAAAGTGCATATCGTCCGAACGCCAGGTGCTCTTCCTTTCGGCGAAAGCGAAAATTGCAGACATGCCTGGAAGGAAGAAGAAAAGGGCGGCAATGACAGGCAGAAGAATGGGAGTGAATTCGCTCATGCATTCGAAGAATGCATTTTGATTATAATAATTGCTCAGGGGATGAACACGGCTGCGCCTCCGCAGTCAATGCGGATTCCACCCGCGCAGGGGATACGCTTTAATCATACCGGCATTGTCCATGTAGCCATCGACCATGAAAGGCGACTTCGAACTGCTCGAAAGGGATGGACTCGCAAGGATCTGCCGCTTCGAAACAGCGCACGGCAAGGTCGAAACGCCTGCGATCATGCCAGTCATCAATCCGAACAGGAAGGTGATAAGCGCCTCGGAGATGAGGGCAAGATTCGGAGTGGACATGGTGATCACCAACTCATACATCATATCCAGAAACCGGGAGCTCAGGGAGAAAGCGCTGAAGGAAGGTGTCCACGGCCTCCTGGACTTTGACGGGACGGTGATGACAGACAGCGGAACATTCCAGACGCATGTTTACTCTGATGTCAGTGTCGATCCCTCCGAGATACTTGAATTCCAGCGCGCGATAGGAAGCGATGTTGCCACTGTCTTCGATGTCTTTTCCGAACCGGACTTCACCCTCGGACAGGCGGAAAACGCAGCAGCTGTTACCGCGGCCAGGGTGAAGGAAGCAATGTCTTCAAAGAGGGGCGGCAGCCTGATAGCGGCAACCGTACAGGGGGGCCTCTACCCCGAGGTCAGGGAAAGAACGGCGAGGCGGCTCGGTGAGGAGGCGCCCGACTACTTCACGATAGGTGGGGTGGTGCCGCTGATGGAGGAGTACAGGTTTGCCGATCTGGCCAGCGTGATCATTGCCTCCAAGAAAGGACTGCCCCCGGGAAGGCCCGTCCACCTCTTCGGTGCCGGCCATCCACTGATGCTCCCGCTTGCGGTGCTGCTTGGCTGCGATCTGTTTGATTCTGCATCTTATGTCAAGTACGCGTACGACGGAAGGATGATGTTCCCCGAAGGGAGCATCGCGCTCTCAGACCTGAAATACAGCTGGTGCGACTGCCCTGTGTGCAGCAAACACGCGCCCGCGGAAATGGCGTCGATGGACGAGAATGAGAGTGTCCTGAGCATCTCGGAGCACAACCTTTACATCCTGACCTCTGAGCTGAAGAGGATAAAGCAGGCGATACATGAGGGAAGCCTGTGGAACCTGGTCGAGGCGAGGGCGAGGAGCAGCCCGCAGCTGTTCGATGCATATGCCGAGGTGCTGTCGCACTCAAACTACCTGTCCAGATTCGAGCCAATGTCGAGGCGCTCGGGAATAAACTTCGTGGACGGCCTCTCCCTGAAGAGGCCTGATTTTGCACGTTTCTTCGCTTCCGCCTCCGGCATAAGGCCGGGGAAGGCCGACAGGCTGCTTGTTGTCAGGGGGGAAAGGCAGTATTTCAGCCACTACGATTTCACCTCCTCGGACATTGGCGAAGACACAGCGTCCCTCACCGGAGTTGGCATTTTCCCGATTCAGATTACCGAGACTTACCCGCTCGCCCAGTCCAATTATTCGGCGGCGATGGAATGCGCGGAAAAACCGGACTCATATTCGGCCAGGTTCGGATACGGGGCATGGCGCATCGCGGATGGAAGGTGGAGGAGAATGGGGGCGGGCGCGAATAAACCAGACAGGCTCTCGCAGGCGCTCATAGTGTGCGAGTACCAGTTCGGAAGAAAGTATGCAGAGGCGCTTCTGTCCGGTGATGTGCAGTGCACCTACTCGAGAAACACAGGCAAGCTCAGGAGCATCATGAGGGACGGCAGGCAACTCCTCTTTTTCAGGACCGAAGACGGGCTTTTTTCAGTCAAGTTCCATGGAGGTGAAGTGCTTCATGGCGTGCTAGCGAAAGGGACGATGTCTGTTGAATGCTCAGACGATGCGATACCCTTCGTCTCCGTGGGCAAGAGCCTGTTCTCCAGGTTTGTGACTGATGCTGATGAAGCGCTGAGACCCGGTGACGAATGCCTTGTTGTAGACAGGGCGGGCAATCTGCTCGCAGTCGGCAGGGCAGTGCTCAGAAAGGAGGAAATGCTTTCGTTCGGCAAGGGCGTAGCAGTTGATGTCAGGGAGGGGCGATCTTCTTCAGCGTCTTCTCGGCAATCTGAAGACACGAAATGAAGTCGTCGACAGTCCTGAGAAGGCTCATGAGGTTATCAGATTCTGCCCTTGCACTTATCTTGTGCCCGTCAACGGAAGACGAAATGAAGTCGCCGTTGTCCATCTCGACAGACTCGTGCAGCTTCCTGGCATCGGCGTCGAATGCAAGCTTCAGTTCAACTGCGTAAACCATTCGGTGCCACCCTCACAGCTTGAGGCCGAATGCTGTTGTAAAATCTTCAACCTTTCTGAACTCCTGCAGGAAGTACCGCCCCTTGTCAGTTATTGAATATGAAGTCTTTTCACCCTCACTGTTCTTCGAAATCAGGCCGTTCGCCTCGAGCATGCCCAGGTACTTCGTCAGCCTGTCGTATGAGAGATTCGCCTTGTAGAGTACGTGCGTCGGTTTTGTTTCCCTGTCCGCAGCGATCGCCCTGAGTATGTCGGCGAATATGCGTGCTTTTGACCTGTAGGCGGTCTCAGGCACTTTCTACGCTCCTCCGTTGGTCCCCCTTCGCCGGACGGTGACCTATTGCCATGAAAAGAAGTGCGAATGAAAGCATTTGCATTACCGCGTAGTACACCGAGCCGGCCGCGATTAGCCTGGGCGCGAAAAGGAGCAAAGCGGTGACTGCGTGAAGGAGGAAGAGAAGAGTGAAGCTTGCGAGAACAAGAGCGGTGCCTGCGGTTGGGGAAGAACGGTATCTGGACCACACGCTGACCACGACAACGAGCAGGAGGATGACGATGAAGAGCTCGAAGCTGAATGCAAGAAACACGACAGATATGAGCGGAAGGACAGATTCCTCAGCCCTCGGCTTGACCACATAGGCAAGCATGACGAGAAGATATGCGACGACCTGAATCAGGTCTATAACGAAGTACCTTGTGAAAAGGTGGTTCGGGGGATATGAGGCCGAGATGCTGCCCAGGAAGCCCAGAGTTGAGAATAGGAAGTACAGGCATAGCAGGGCAAATCCGAGGGCAAGCAGGAGGAGATTCACGTTTCTTGCGACGCCGTATCCCTTGAATGCCCTGTAGGAAACCATCGCAGCCACAAGGAGCGTCACTGCCGACAGCACCGCCTGCAGCAAATCAAATGCGTTCACCATATGATCATCGCTCCGCAAAGCAAGCGGCGCTTTTACCCTGTTTACGTACGATTCGTACAGATCACGCATTCCCTTTTCATAT
This sequence comes from Thermoplasmata archaeon, assembly GCA_021811925.1. GTDB lineage: Archaea > Thermoplasmatota > Thermoplasmata > Sysuiplasmatales > Sysuiplasmataceae > JAJZXY01. The sequence goes on from JAKAPY010000106.1 coordinate 5,055, forward strand.
ATTAAAGATGGTCAATCTGACCGCAGGCGACAAAAATGGAAACGCATGAAAAAGCAAAGAAGATGAGCAGGAAGAAGCTGCTTGCAGTGTCCCTCATTGCACTGCTTGCGGTCGGTAGCATTGCGGCAGTGGGAATGGTGGAGGCTGCATCGCCTGGAGCGCAGTCTTCCGTCCTTCAGGGGTCTGGCCAGACCAGCGGTGAATATCTTGAGGTTGTCGTGTGGACGCAGGTGAACGGGACCAGAGTTGCGGTCCAGGACGCGAATGTAACAGTATACAGCATCTCTTATGCGACGCAGGCAAACGGCAACATCACAATAACGCTCTCGCCGGTTGCGACAGCAATGACAAACTCCCACGGTGCAGCATACTTCAACCTTCCCAACGGCAGATATGCAATCATAGCACACCACGACGGAGTGAGGGGAGCAGCACTGCTGGACCTCAGGTTCTATACGACCAAGTTCGTCCACCTTGGGGCGCCGCTTGCACCGGCGAACTGAGCATTCTTACAGAAAGGGCCAAACGTCTTCCATAGGGTGATGCACCGGTCCCCGGGAAGGGGATGTGCATCCCTTTTTTCACATTTTTACATCCTAGAGCACATGCCCACCGGATTTTCTGCCCGGAAAAACAAACAGCAGAATCACGTGGTTTGGGAGTGCTTCTTTGATGGAATGATGGATTGCTGAGATCAGAAATACAGAACCTGGTAATCCATGTCCCTTACCGTTCTGTCAACAATCCCCTGTATGTCGACGTTCAGGACCGACTTCAGGAGATAGCGCATCCTTATCTTTTCCTTTTCAGTCAATATTTCACGTCGCTTACAACGACGTCCTGCATGTTATAAAAAAGGATCACGCCGAATATCCCTGATGCGGATCACGTGCTGGCAGAGGGAGACTACCTCCGTCTCCTGTCTGGCCGCTCCTGCTGCCTTCTGTCCCTGAATTCCCTGTTCTCCTGCTCCTGCGCTTCCCGGACGGTGTGCAGAGTCCCCATCCAGTACTGCTTGGCATTTTCCTTCGTAATCT
>JAKAPY010000004.1 GCA_021811925.1 Thermoplasmata archaeon
CACCCCTGCGGCTCATGGCATGTGGCCATTCACATTGACTGGATACACGTTCGAATTCGGGCCGCTCGTCTGGTTCCAGTATATCGACGCGGTGTATGCAAGCTGAGCCTCCGTCTGGTTGATGTTGATGACGTTCGTTCCGCTGTAGGCGGAAAAGGCAAAGACTCCCGTCATTCCTATGAGTATGGGGACCATTGCGAGAGCTATTATTTTCTTGTTCATGTATTCACCTCCTTCCCCTCATTGTTCTTTGGAATGCGGAACGCTAATAAAGAGCGGTAAGAATTAGTGGTTCCTGTTGGTTTAAATATGAAAACAGGGGAATGCTGAATTCTGTCTCAAGGGGGATGAGAGTCTTGGACAGAATCAGGCTTGCAGTGGACGCAGGAATAGCCGTTTCATGGGGATGCTCCTATTACATCACCCTGCCTCTGCTGCCGTACGTCGCGGGATTCGGCAGGATACTCCTTCTGCTGGTATATCTCGCAGTGCTCTATTCGCTGATGAGGGAAAGATTTCTGCAGCTGAGGCTTGACCGGTTCCTCGTCTATTCGGTAATCCTCGGATCGGTCTTTGTCGTTGTGTTGTTCGAGCCGGTTTTTGTTTCCAGGTTCGTCGTTTCTCTCCTTCCACCTATCATGCTGATGGAACAGATTGTCTTCGTTATCCTCTACGGCATTTTCCTTCAGGTCTTTCTTTTCAATTTCAACGCAGAGAGAGCCGTCAAGAGAGGGGAAAAGAAGTCAATCAATCTCCCTTTCATCCTTTTCCTTTCAACTGTATTCCAGCTTAACGAAGTGCTCTTCACAATACGCGGCTCAGCGATCGTTGTCCTGAATTTCACTCTGAGCGTCCTGACAGGAATTGTGCTTTTTTATCTGCTTTTCATTATGTTCGTCAAATTCAGGTTCAACAATCTGCCCGGAATCGTTTTCTTTGCATTCTACTCCGTTCCTCTCCTGATAGACATTTCGTACAGCTCGTCACTTATCCTCTCCTCAGCCTGGATATTCGTCGACTTTTCGGTCGTTCTCATAATGCTAGAACTGCTGACAAAAGACAACATCTATTCCCTGAAAATGACAAAGAAGAGCAATCCGATAAGGGAAAAGCGCAACAGGTCGGGCTTCATAGCGACTCTGGCGGTTGTGTGCATCCTGCTGCTCGGAGTATTCGTTGTCGCCCCCGTTGCCTTCGGCACTCCGCATCCCTTCCTCACAGACCCGACAGGAAGCATGTATCCGGCCATCAGGCCGGACTCCCTGCTGATTGTGAAGGGAACGAGCATCCAGAGCATCCACGTAGGCCAGATACTTGTGTTCACGGCGCCTTGGAATCATGGTCTTGTCGTTGCCCATCAGGTTATCAGTATATTCAGTCTTAACGGGACGGTCTACTTCCAGACCAAGGGTATTGCCAATGCCGTTCAGGATCCGCTCCCTGTTCCGGCATATGATGTGCACGGTGTGGTGCTGGCAAGCATTCCCTATCTGGGCTACCTTTTTATCTACTCCTACGCATTTCTGTCGGCAATCCTGATCGCTGTGGCGATAATCGGTACAGTGAAATTCAAATGATACCCGTCTATGTGCCGCAGATAGTGGCGCTTGCATACATAGGGACAGACATGCTTGTTCTTTTCAGGTTCCTCGGTTTGAAGAGAAGGCTCTCTCAGATAAGCCTGAACCTGATTCTTTTCACAAAATTCAGGCAGCTGGCCGAATTCTACACGATGGGTGAGACTTCCGAGTTCATGGAGAAGCTGGCAACGGCTCCGCCTGATGCAATCACTGAGGAGTCCATCACAGGGAAATACGGTGGGCTCAACAGGGAGATAGAGGAGCTTCACAGGCAGTTCGCCTTGCCATATAAGCTGAAGGCAAGGCCGGAGGAGATACGCATTGCGATGTCCGAGATATCACTTTTCACCCTGATTCTCATCTTCACCACTGCCTTCGCTGCAGTGTCGAATGTCGTGCTCATAGCTCTCCTGTTTACCGTCCTGCTTAACAGCGTGTTCTATTACCCGTTCATTTCGCTGTACTACGATTCGGTGAGCGATTGCAACGAAGCGTTCAGAATACAGGCCTCCCTGAGGGCCAAGTAGAAGTGGGCGTGTTCATCACCTGTGACGGCATGGCCGGAATTTCCGCTCAATTGTTCCTGAGCGCCCTGAATCTCTTCCTTGCTTCTGATTTGGGAAGGACCCTGTAATAGTATATTCCCGATCCGTACTCCGCGAAGAAAATGCACTTTGCTTCAGACTCGTACATGAAGATCGGCTGACCCGAAAGGTCGCTCAGCTTCGTAATCTCTTCTATCGAGTTTACCATTGTTCCTGACTTTATGGAAAGCGGATCAACAGATACGGCGATTATGTTGTCCCTGTTCCGCTTCACGAAACCCTCGATATCAGATGGCTTCCTGCCGACCTGCGCTCCCGCCAGGATTGTCCCTCCGATGGCGGCGGCTAACGCAAAGGACGAGTAGGATAAGGTCTGCAGCGCTGACTTGTCGTTGCTCAGCGGTATGACTCTCTGAACTACGGATGTCGCATTGTTCCATGCATTCGAATCGTGCCCGACATTTATGTATTGCCATGAGATATTTTTTGATGGGGAATAGTACATGGTTGGATAGTCGACGTAGAGTTCCAGCGAGGTGTGGTTCTGGGCGACGTTGTTGCCTACGAACGCGCTCTCGGTCGCATTGAATACAATGGCCGGGTCTCCCGACGTTATGTTGAGCTGCTTGTTGATCGCCTGAATATGTGCAAGAGTGCCGTTCAGGTCGAATGGAACATTAACCCAGCGGTCGCACTGCGTCCCGCTGTAATTCAAAGTGAATCCGAAGTACCCTATCTCAGACACCCACTGTGGGGAGGTCCCGGAAATGACATCAAGAGCAACGGAGACATAGACGATCACGTCAACAGGCGAGCTGGAGGAAAAGACGTAATTGAACATTATACTCTCGTTGTTCGTTATATTGTTGTATATTGTGCCCGGGTCAGAGACACTTGTTGAATTGTAGAGCAGGTTTGGTTTAAGAGAAGCATTTATCACCGATCTGAGGCCGGAGGTGTATGAAAAGGAGACGCTGCTCACCGCTTCAGTTTTCTGAGATGAAGCCAGCGCCATAGTCGAGCCCGCGATAAGCAGCTCCGCTGTCAGCGCGACTGAAAGCACCAGCAACGACCGCTTACTCCATTTCACACATATCCCCTGGTATGTTCTTCCCCGGTGAGGTACGAAAGTGCCACCAGTTGCGTGAGCACTCTGTATCCCTTTTCCGTCGCCTTGTAGGTCACCCTGCCTGCCATGCTCTCCCTGACAATCAGCTCCTGCTGGATCAGCTTGTTGATTATCCTGACTGTCGATTCAAAATTGAGGTTGCATCTTGTCTTGATTCTCGTTCTCGTAGCCTCATTGTCGGTTATCAATCTCAGTACATCATGCATTAATGCAGTTTCGTCTCTTCTTCCCTTCATAGCTAGCCAGTTCCCCCGCCCTGCCAGAGTGCATGTCCGTCCACTGACCAATGTCAATATCAATGTTGATAGTGTAGTGATGATACTGCCTCAAATAAAACTTGCGGCTCACCGGTGAACCTGCACCGGATGAAGCATACTTGCTTATTCTGAAATAATTCGATCGATTATTTTCAGGATGAAGCCCCAAGCTCGAAAAAGCAGCATAAATATCCGCACCATCCACGAAGCATTTACGGACATTGCCAATCCAGCCGTTGCCATCGACGAAGTACGAGCCGGAACGCTGTATTTTAATCAGCAGGGACTAGTAATACTCGTTTATTAAATAAGGCACTGGAATTATTCTTTCTTGGGGGAACGGGCCCTGAAAAGAAAGCTGATAGCAATTGCCTTTTTGCCGCTTTTCATAGGCTTTGCATCGGCGGCCGCGTACTCATCCTATAATGGTATTTCAACGACAAAACTCGATATTGCAAGTGCCCCCATCGACTTGACGGCCAACGTGAATGTGACCGGTTACGGTCAGTGCGGCCCGCAGGGTTTCCTGGAGGACGGTTACGACTCGTCGGTCCCGCCGTACCTGTCAATTTCTGCCATGGGAGGGAACACGGTCGTCATGAATGAGTCAAATAGGATCCTCATACAGCATTTGACCGATTCCGAGGGAAGGGGAATACCGCTCAGCACTGCGTCAACTGCAGGCTCATTTATCCTCCACTTCACAGTGTCGAACTACGTGCCAGGCGAGTGGTTCCAGATAACCCTGGTCTTTAGGGGCGTCTCGGCTGCCGTGAACCTGGGCAGCCCGTCCTTTTTCTATAATCTTTCCCCAAATTCTATGACCAATCTCAGCCTCAACACCAACCCTCAATATGGCGGAGCTTACCTGCAGACTTCTTCTCAGCACTTCACCCCTCAGGGTATCCAGGCCGAGGACATGAATTATGCCTACATGATAGGACCTTACAGTCATCAATTCCTTCCAAATAACTACCTCAAGTTCTTCGAGGAGGGCCAGTACTTCACAAACACCACGCTTACACCGGGAACATTCTCATCCAACCCTCAAGGAGGAACACCGGATGCAGCCGGTTTCTGCCTTGATTTCGGCCTGTCGAGCTGGTCTTCCATGCCTGCTTCCCCGTTGAGCCTGACAGTCTACGTGCCAGTGAGCTGAGCGCCTGAACAGACAAACGGCGTGGCATTGAAAAAGCCGCCCCATCGCGCAATCAGCTCATTAGCGACTTCACGAGCTTAAGGTGGTCTTCCGCATACTTCTTCGCATTCTTCTCGCTCCTTGATTCTGCAAAAATCCTGATCAGCGGCTCCGTCCCCGATGGCCTGACCAGGACCCAACCTTCATCGAGGAAGAGTTTCAGCCCGTCCGTTTCGTCGACCCTGGATGCGCTTGCCTTCTCGCGCACCTTCCTCAGTATGTCTGCCGGATTATTGTCTGCAATTTCAACCTTCAGTTTCACAGTGTAGAACTTCGGAAGAGAATCTATCAGCGCCGAGAGCGGGCCCCTCTCAGCCACAATTTCCAGCATCTTTGCGGCGGTCATTCCACCGTCCCTGCAGTACTGCATCTGGGGATTGATTATTCCGCCGTTCTCCTCGCCCCCAATGACACTGCCCACCTCCATCATCTTCCTTGCAACAACTGGTGAGCCGACTCTTGTGTATACGGTCTTGCCGCCAAACTCCTTTATTGCCTCCTCCACAACGCTTGGAGTGCTGACGGGCACGACAACCGTGGCGCCGTGCTTTTCCCTGATTATCTCCCTTGCAATCAGTGCAAGGCTCTGCTCCCCCGGTATGTATCTCCCCTTCTCGTCCACAAAGACAGCCCTGTCCGCATCGCCGTCGTGTGCGATGCCCATGTCCGCGCCAAGGTTCTTTACAGTCCTTACCAGATCCTTCAGGTTCTCGGGCGTTGGCTCGCTTTCGTGCCCGGGGAAGGAACCCTGCGCCTGGCTATTGAGCGTCACAACCCTGACACCGAGCAGTTCCATGAGATAGGGGGCGGTATATGCGGAGGCGCCGTTGCTGCAGTCAAGCACCACTGTGAATTTGCGCTCCCTGATGAGTTCCGAATTAACCTTTTCGGCTATTGCGCTAATGTAATCGGAAGCTGCATCGAAGTAGGGCGTCACGCTCCCGACGCCGTTCCACTCCGCCACCACGAAGTTTCCGCTGTAGTACGCATCCTCGATCCTTTCTTCCTCCTCGCTGCTTGCCTCGGTCCCGTCGGTGGATATTGCCTTGACGCCGTTGAACTGGGGCGGATTGTGCGATGCCGTGATCATCGCTCCGCCGGTGAACCTGCCTTTCTTCACCCTGAACTGGAGTGCCGGTGTTGGTATAACGCCAAGATCAGCAACGTCCGAACCGGTCGAAAGAATGCCCGCAATAAGCGCGTCCTTGAGCATGACGTTGGAAGTCCTTGTGTCCGTGGCCACGGCTATGTTGCCTTTCATTTCTGTTCCAATCGCCTTCCCCATCTTCAGAACAAAATCGGGTGTCAGAAATTCATTGACGATGCCCCTGACTCCGTTCGTTCCAAAGAGCTTTTTCCGCGCCGGCATACAATCTGATTAATTGATGTCTCTACGGATATTTAATTGAGTTGAACATACGCGACGCAGCCGTGCTCATTCAAGCCACAAGCAATGGAACAATCATCTCGTCCAGGCTAGCTCCGCCGTGCATTCCCTTGAATACGAACCTTTCGTCATGGAAATGCCTGTACCACACTGTGTTTGCCCCGTTCGGCAGGACCCAGACATCAGACATCCTTTCCCTTCCTGTCCTTGAAATTCTCTTTCCGAAAAAACCTTCCCCGATCAGCTGTTCTGTTGTCAGCACTTCCGCCTTTTCTCCAAGCTTCCCCTTCAGCCAGTCCCTGAACCGGCTTTCCTTCCCGGCCGTGTCTATTATGACATCGCGGGGTGAGCCGTAAGGTTGGATCGGCCTGTCCATGCAGGAGTCGAGTCTGCCTGCGAAACCGCGTATCTCGTCAAGCATGATCATGTCTTTCGGGTTAACGCCCACATGCCCGTGGTCCGCAGTCACTATGAGCTTAAATCCATTTTCAGAAGCAAGGCGACTCGCACCTGCCAGGAACGAGTCGGCCCTTCTCATCTCTTCAAGATACTGCGGAGAGCCAGGGCCATGGGCATGGCCGGCCGAATCAATTCCCGGGTAGTAGAAGTGTATCAGCTTCTGCTTGCCCGCTTCAAGCAGCCGGCCGAGTTTCTTCAGCGCATCGCCTAGGCTTGAATACCCGGCCCTTTCCGCCCCTTTGGATACAAGCAGGCTGAAGGCGCTGTCTGCAATCCCGGCCGGCTGCATTACCAGAGAGTCAATTCCTTCTGCGGCCAGTTTTGAATAGAGAGTCCTTCCCCTGTAGAGCATCTTCACCGAAGGCTTCAGTCGCCTGAATTCTTCTCCGTCTTCCGGCAGCCGTGGAACGAACGGCAGCGACTCCACAAGCATTCCCAGTTCTCTCAGATAGAGATACCATTCAATCACGCCGTGCTCGGCCGGAAGCTTCCCTGTGTGCATCGTTGTTAACGCGGCCGACGTTGTTGACGGGAAGACGGTGGTCACGGGAAGGATCAGCCCGTCTTTGAGGCACCTGCTGAAGAAAGGCAGAACACTTCTGTTGCGTTTCATCTCGTAGTAGCCAAGTCCATCAAGAACGACAAGAAGAGTCCCTTCGCCCGGGGCAGACAGGACAAACTCCTCCGCGCCGTTTGAGGGCTTCAGGTTCTCGTATTTCTTCCTAATGGCGGACGGTACACCTGCAACTGAATATCCGCCGTAGTCGGGAGCTATCCTTCCCTTGTTCTTCCACTCCTTCTCCCATCGTTCCTCAAGTTTCTCTGGTGTCACGCGCAATGCCATTTCAGCATCGCTTCAATCGGCATAATGTTTTCTTGAGAGGCCCCTTCTCGCGTCCTCCCAGTGGCCGGACAGATACAGGATGAGAATGGACGCAATGACCACAAAGGTGAACAGCACCGCTATCAGGAGCGGGTACGCTATTGCATGAGTGGCATTCCACCATGCGGCGAGGGAGTCCACAAATGCGAGAGGCACAGGAAGGAGCGCATGCAGGGGCTTCCTGTTTACTGCTGCGTAGAAGACGAGGTACCCCCAGACTGCATGTGCAATCAGTGAGGAAATCCTCTCGAAAGAAGCAGAAACCAAAATCAGTACTGCTCCCGGGCCCAGTGCGCCCTGGCCGGAATTGCTGTTTGTGATGGCCAGTGCAATCAGCGAAAGGAAGCCGAGTGCGCCAATCAGGACCGCATTTTCAAAGAAGGCGAGGTATACGCCGTATGCCCAGCCCCTGTCAGGCCGATAGCCTCCGGTGTAGGCCCTTACAAAGGCATATGCAAGGCCTATCTCAAAGACGGCTGTCAGAGCACCGTATGCGACATATGCTGCCAATGAATGCCCGGTGAAGAAGGAAATGAAGGACTGTTCAACAATCATCTTTGCGACTATTGCAATGAAGTAGGCAAGGGCAGCTATCCCGAATAGTAAACCATCCCTCCTGAAATACAGCAACGGCAGAATTCCAATTGCCAGGTAGAGTATGACTTCGGCCAGGCCAAGCGGGTTTATGTCCGCCAAGCAGAACCACCAGGCTAGTAGGGAGGTGGCTGCTGCTTCGGTTTTGGCTTGAGCACAACACCCACTATACCAACTATGCCTCCTGCTACTGCTATGAACAGCCCGGAGGATGTCAGGAGTCCAAACAGGCCAATGGTTGAGCTGTATACGTACGAGTAGTGCGCCGTGGGCGTCGAGTTGCCGAAGTATACGACATAATAGCTGCCCGCGGGAAGCTCATAGACCTGAGCGCCAAGTGCCGTTGCAAGGGGCTTCAGCGTGACAGAAGCGAGTGTGCTGTTGGTGACAGAAGGCATGACAGCAGATCTCACCACGCCCATCGAAGAGGGTGAATTGACAATTGTCAGTGTAGCATTCTGGTTGAGCACCAGCTCATTGCTGATGTATTTTCCAGCCGAATACTGTGTGTATGTCACAGCCGTATGGGTGTTGGACAATGTTTCGTAAGAGCCTGCAGCAAGAAGTGCGATGCCGATGATGAACACAACGAGGCCTATCAGGGCTATCTTCTTGTTCATAGACTGTCTATTCCTCCCCAGAGACCATAAACATTTTGCCTGTAGATGAATCTGGCATGCTTCTCAGCTCCCTTACAACGCCGTTGTGGCACCTATATTCCGGGCACTCTTTTCTTTGCATTCTCACCTGTACGGCAGATATTCAGGGCCAAGCATTTCCCTGACGAGTATAAGCCTCATTATGTTGAGGGCGCCCTCTGCACCGACAACATATGACAGTATTCCCCTCATTGCCATCTCAAGCATTGTCTCGTTGGTGTAGCTGAGGGCACCGTGCCAGATCATCACCTTTTTGACCGCGTCAAGTGCAAGCTGTGGTGCAGTCAGCTTGGATGCTGCGACGGCCATGTTGAGTTCCTTCATCGGGACGCTCTTTCCCTGGTCGAACGCATCTAGGAGGGAGGCAGCCTTCAGCACCATGTTTTTTGTCATCTCAAGCTGGACCGCAAGATCAGCATACTCGAACGATATCCCTTCGTATTTTGCCAGGGGGGAGCCGAAGGCAGTCCTCTTCTTGATGAACTCCGAACCCACATCGAGCGCCCACTGTGTGGCGCCCACGCACGCGGCCGCTACAAGCGTGCGGGCGTAGTTGAATCCGAGCATTGCATGGAAGAATCCCCTGTTGTAATCCCCTATTATGTTCTCTTCCGGGACTTCGACGTCGGTGTATTGCAGTATGCCTGTTGAAATGCCCATCCTTCCCATGTTATGAAGGACTGTCGTTCCAATCCCTTTCGCATTGATTGGGACATAGGCAAAGGTCAGGCCCTTGTGCTTGAGCTCTCTGTCTGTCTTCATGAGAGTCAGATGTCCGCCCCCGAGCTTCTTTGCCTCCGTCACCCCGCTGATGTAGCTCTTTTCACCGTTGAGTATCAGTTTGTTTCCCTGCTTCCTTGCGTTTGTTGCCATTGCAACGAGGTCCGAACCGCCTCCCGGTTCGGTTGTGGCTATCCCCAGAAACGCCTTGTTGGATGCGACCTTGGGCAGCAGCGAACTTTTCAACTCCTCCTTTCCGAGCTTTGCTGTTAAGTGACTCCAGCCCGTCACAAGCAGGTAGTAGACGGCAGTCGCCATGCTTGGGTCGGCTGCTCCAACCTCCATCGCCCCGAGGGCCGCCATGGTGATATTTCCCCCCGCACCTCCGTACTTGTCCGGTATTGTGACGCCGAGGAGCCCCACATTTGCCATCTCCTCGAGAACACTCCTCGGTATCTCGTGCTTCTCGTCTATCTGCCTCGAAACAGGTGCAAGCTTTGCCTGAAGTATTTCATGGACGGACTTCTGGAAGAGCTGCTCTTCATCACTGAGCTGAAAATCCATTTTTATCGCATTTATTAGAGGCCGAAGAAGTGATAATGCTTTCGCCGCTGTTGGCAATTCCAAATGAAAGAACTGCGGTTTTGAATATAAATTTAATACCGTCAGAAAAAACTGATTCGTTTCAATATTTAACCTTTACCTATAACATGTAATGGTTCACAGTTATGGTGGGTCCTGCTATGTAGTTGACTCAAGGAAGCGTCGAAACCGTCCCAGATGAGGTATAGCCGTCCTTCGCACTGGCTGTCCAGAACGGGCTTGGGTCCAAGCTGTCTACCTGCAAGTATATGCTGTCTGCCCAATCCTCTCTGCTTCAGTGCAGTTCACTCGTGAGGACTGGTGAACAAGGAGGAAAAGGCACCATCCGGCACCGAACCTGCGGGGAGGTTTCGAGTGGCGGATAGGGTGGGGGACACCCCCCGGGCCGGCGTTGGCGCTTCCCTTCTAAATTACACTACAGGTGAAATCAGCCTGCACTCACTCTCGTCTTCAGTTTCGGCCAGAGAGAATCTTTGCCACGGAAAGCGTTTTGAAATCGCAGTTGAATGCGCCAGAAACCATGAGCCCGACGGGCAGTCCCTCAATCTCTCCGACCGGCAGTGAAATGGAGGGTGAGCCAGTGGCGTTGAAAAGCTCTGTCACTGCAAGGAGGCTCCTGTAATCGGCTTCATGGCCCAGGACGGTTGCAATCAGGGGGGCAGTCTGCGTCACGGTAGGGGAAAGGAGGGCGTCATAGCCCTTCATCTTCTCCTCAAAGTCTTCCCTTAGCGCCTGGAGTTCCACACGCGCCTGGCCGTACTGCTCGTCTGTTGTTTTGCTTCCTCCCCTGAGCACCGACAGAACATCGGGGAAGTATTCGCTGCTCCTTTTCTCCATCCACTTGCTGTGGAATCTCGCTCCCTCGTACGAGCTGACCGTTCTCCTGAGCCTCGGCCCCTCCTTTGCAAGCAGCGGTATATCCACCGGCGAGAAGTCGAAACTGTCCTTCAGGCCGTCAACAAACTCCCTGACCCTATGAGAGACGGCATCCGTCCCGAACATGTACAGCCCTATCTTCGGTTTCCTTTCGCTTCCGACCCACTCGACCTCAACCCTTCTGCGCCCGAGAATTGTTTCGAAAACAAGCTCGACATCGTCCATTCTTCTTCCAAGTATTCCCACGGCGTCGAGCGTCCTGCTCAGCGGCACAACGCCCTCATCCGGGATAATGCCGGTTGTTGGTTTGAAACCAATGACACCGCACAGTGCGGCCGGCAGTCTTACCGAACCTCCCGTATCTGTCCCAATTCCCACGTCTGCCTCGCCCGAGGCAACGCATGCGGCCGAACCGCCGGACGAACCGCCTGTTATATGCGCCGGATTGCGCGGATTCAGGCAGGGGCCGGCGGCAGTCGATGTCGTCGTCGCACCGATGGCGAATTCGTGCATGTTCGTCTTGCCCACAATTCGGCCACCCTCGTCGAGTATCCTGTCAACAATAAGTGCATTCTTCTCCGGCATATTGCCGCGGAGGATCCTGGATGCGGCCGTTGTAGGCAGTCCCTTGACGTCTATGTTGTCCTTCACTCCGAACGTGAGAGATGAAAGCCGGCCCTTTTCCTTCCGTCTGGCATCAGCGACGGTGATGAATGCATTGTATTGGTTCTTCTGTAAGTAAACCATCGGTTACTGACATTGGAATTGATGATTAATTCTTTGCTCCCTTCCGGGAAAGGCGCCTTCTCCTGACTACATCCTTCTTTACCGCGGCCGCAAGCGATTTTCCTCCAGTGAACCTGTCCATCTTTTCAATGAACTCATCGGAGCCCAGGACAGTGAATCCCACATTCCTGAAATCGCGCAGGTTTGCCTCCTGCACCTCTTCCGTGTTGGATGAGATGCAGTCCGAGATGAGCACCGTCCCGAAATCGTTCATATCCGAGTCATAGGCCGTTGCCCTGATGCAGTTGGGTGTCTGGGTACCTGTGATGACAACCGTGTCAACGTCCAGCTTCCTCAGCAGAAGATCAAGCTCAGTCCTGAAGAAAGCGCTCCACTTCTTCTTCAGCACAACATAGTCGCCCTTCTTCGGTTTCAATGGGCCGAAGAATTCACCCGAGAGCCTGCCCCTTGAATCCAGGAGCAGCGGCCTTCCGCTATCGGACCAGTACTTCCACCTGCTGATCTCAACATCGGTGCCATCCTCCCTGTATCCCCTCGTGATGAAGAAAACGGGGACACCTTTTCTCCTGCATGCTTCCACGACTTTTCTTATGCGCGGAACAGTCTCCCTGGCGCCTTTAACGCACAGGGGCGAGTCCCTGTTCACAAAGGCGTTGTTCATATCAACAACAAGCAAGCCGATCATTTTGCAGCACCTTACGGTTCATTTATTACGTGTTGCTGGATTAATCATTTTCTAAGACAGTTGTTCCGTCCTTCCCCTCGAGAGCGTCGAACATCTTCTCCTGTGATGTTATGACTGCGCGCTTTCCTCCCATCTGCACAAACTTCAATGCAGCCTCCGCCTTCGGGAGCATGCTACCCCTGCCGAACTGTCCCTCTCTTATGTGCCTCTTCATCTCATCAACCGTGGCACTCCTGAGCGGATGCTGTTTTTCTGTCCCGAAATCAAGGAAGACCGAGTCAACATCGGTCAGTATAAACAGTTCGTCAACTCCCAGGGATGTTGCAACCACCTGCGCAGCAAGATCCTTGTCGATGACCGCCTCCACCCCCTGGTAGCTTTTTCCCTTTCTGATCACTGGTATGCCTCCCCCTCCAGACACAATCAGTATCTCCCTGCGGTTTTCCGAACTGTGGAAGAATGTCTTCAGCAGTTCGCCTTCCGCTATGGCCACCGGGACGGGTGAAGGCACCACTCTCCTGTAACCGCCCCTCGCGGAGTCATGAACCATCTTCCATTTCTTTTCCTTCTTCAGCTTCCTGCTCTCCTCAGCGCTGTAATATCCACCGACAGGCTTTGAGGGGGTCTCAAATGCGGGATCATCGGCGCTTACAACCGACCTCGTGAGAACACACAGTGACTGCATGCCTATGTTCCTCTTCCTGAATTCGTTGTCCATGCTCTGTATCAGCATGTATCCTATGAGGCCCTGCGACTCGGCAACGCACGCGTCAAGCGGCGACGGAGGCACTGCCTTCACTGCAGTTTCATTCTGGAGGAGTATGTCCCCCACCTGCGGTCCGTTGCCGTGCGTCACAACTAGGTGATATCCCCTTTCGACCAAATCCGCAATAATCTTCGCTGCCTCGCGCGTATTCTCAATCTGCAGTTCGAATTCGCTCTTCTGTCCTGCCTTGAGAATCGCATTTCCTCCGAGTGCAACTAATGCTGTTTTCAAAATAACACCAGAATTTTACGTGTTTCCTTCTCAGGGCGGCATGCACAAAGAATCACTGCGTACGGCAGATGCCCTGAATTTCCCGTTGTCCGTCTTTTTGTCAATTATTTCGCTCATGTAACACATAACGGCACCATTATCGTCTCAGGAAAGCAAACGCAGGCTTCGTTAGTAGAAAATGTATATATTAATCTTTTTCATTCCTATCAATTTCCTCTGGGGGTACAAGAATGGCTGAAATGGAACTTGTAATTAAAAACGCAAGGATTGAGGATGAGAAACCGTTGGTTGACATCGGTGTCTCCGAGGGCAAGATCGCGGAGATTGGCAGCGGTCTGAGGGGCAAGAACACAATTGACGTGAAAGGGGACGTTGTGGTTCCTACTTTCATCGAGAGCCACATTCACCTTGACAAGGCTCTGCTCGAAAGGGTAAAGCCAAACGTCGAGGGGACGCTCGCCGGCGCCATAAAGATCACCGGTGAACTCAAGAAGGGCTTCCAGTACGATGAGGTACTGAAGCGATCCATACAGGTCATGGATATGCTTGTGGCTCACGGCACGACTGTTGTCAGGGCGCATCCGGACACGGACCCTCTCGGCGGCCTTACAGGGTTCAAGGTGATGCTGGAGCTCAAGAAGAGGTACAAGGGAGTAGTGGACCTGCAGGTTGTCGCCTTCCCGCAGGAGGGCATAATCAAGCTCCCGGGTGCATTCGAGATAATCGAGGAGGCAATGGAGCTTGGCGCCGACGTCGTCGGCGGCTGTCCCTACAATGAAAACAACTACGAGGACACCAAGAAGCACATTGACAAGATGTTCGACCTTGCAAAGAAATACAACAAGGATCTTGACTTCCATGCCGACTTCGGGGACAATCCGGACGACCTCAGGTACAGGTCAATCGACTACACCATAGAGAAGACGGAACGCGAAGGCTTCCAGGGAAGGGTGACGGTTGGCCACATGACATCCCTTTCCAGCATTGAGCCAGAGCTGCTCGCTGACACGATCAAGCGCATGGCTCACGCACGCATCAACATAGTGCCACTCCCTGCGACGGACATGTATCTGAGCGGAAGGGGGGACAAGAACAGGGTGAGGAGGGGAGTGATTAATCCGAAGCCCTTCATTGCGGGCGGAGTCAACGTCGCCTTCTCCTCGAACAACATAAGGAATGCATTCACACCATTCGGACGCGGCGATCTGCTTATGATAGGCTCCCTGTTCGAACACGCAGCGCAGCTTGGCTCGATAAGCGACCAGAAGCTGCTTCTCGACATGATTACAAAAAACGCTGCGAAGCTGCAGGGCATAGACAAGACATACGGGCTGCAGAAGGGGAAGAACGCCGACTTCAACGTCCTTGGCACGAAACTCCTGTCCGATGTCTTCCTGGACGTCCCCGTCAGGAAATATGTTGTCAAGAGGGGAAAAATAGTTTACAAGAGCGAACTGGTTGAAACAAGGAACTGGTAAAATAAAAGGTGATTAAAATAGCAACGAGAACGAAAGAAACGATACCCACGGCATTTACGGGTGCCTTCATAGCCGGATTGACTGTACTGATGACCGCGTCCTTCGTGCTGCCAAAACCATGGGCAATACTGTTTCCCCCATGGGCTGTCTTCATCACATGGGCGGGCTACTTCGCTGCAGGCGGAGGCGGCAAGGGGCAGGCGCTGCCAACATTCAAGAAGATGTACATCGCAATCCTGTGGGGGGACATCTGGGGTCTGGCCGGCGGCCTGGGGCTTGTATTCGTCGTGGGCAAGATGGGCCTTTCTCTCCCGCTCTCGCTCCTGCTTGACGGGATTGTGATATTCCTTGTTAACCAGCCAATACTCTGGGGAACAAGGTGGTGGGGGCCGATAAAATACACTCCTGCCATCTTCTACGGTTTCGCCACATTCTTCAGCACATACTTCAGCGGTTTTGGATTCTATCCCGGTCCGATTGACCAGTACACTACGATTTTCTCAGCATTCATAACAGCATACATAGCAAACGCACTCGGCCCGATTGCGGCGTACCTGCAGGTCAGACTCGCAATGATAAAAGAGGTTCCTGTGGAAGACAGTGCAAAGAACTGAACGCGTCCAGCCCCCCGGCCTGAACGGCCGGGGAAACATTTTATTGTCTCTGGAAGGAACATCAGTTTAAATTGGCGCTTGCGCTAGAGCGCCTAATATTCGCCGGTGATTGTTCTGAGTGAGGTTTATCACACTGTAGAGGGCAGGTATGTGGACTCCGTACTGCTGATGCAGATCAGCAGGGAAGTGGAGAAGATGGAAGGGGTGCAAAAGGCCGGTGCCATGGTAGCCACTCCCGAGAACATCTCATTTTTCAGGATTGCGGGCTTCAATCCGCCTCCTGGCGTAGGTGCAAACAGCATACTTCTTGCTGTGGACGCCGTGACCGGGCCGGCTGCCGATGCGGCAATAGGCAAAATGCTCGGCATGATAGAAAGCGGAACTTCGGGAGCGGGCCGCAGGTACAGGCTGGATGAACTGCCTTCGCAGATGTCGGCCGAAGATTATCCAGTGATGCTCATATCGACCCCGGGGCAGTATGTCAGGGACATTGCACTCGGCGCCCTTGATATTGGTGCAAACCTTCACATTTTCAGCAGCAACGTGCCGCTTGAGCAGGAACTTGAAATCAAGAGAAGGGGAAGGGACAGGGGGCTGCTTGTGATGGGACCGGACTGCGGCACATCCATCATCGACGGGCACGGCATCGGCTTTGCCAACAAGCTCAGCCCGGGAAATGATGTTGGCGTCATCGGCTCGTCTGGGACGGGCATACAGGAGCTCACCGTGCAGCTCGACGCGGCTGGTCTCCGCGTTTCATACGCAATAGGCACCGGCAGCAATGATCTCACACCTGAAGTGGGCGGGATAACAACAGAGCAGGCAATAGCGATGCTACGCGGCAGGTGCTCATCCATAGCCATTGTGTGCAAGAAGCCGGACCCTGCGCTGCAGAAGAGTATAATTGCCAGGATTCAGGATTTGCCCTCGGCGTTCATCTCACTCGGCAGCAGCGAGTCGGGGGTTCACGGGAGGACGGGGGTCAGCGGAATAATAGACGAAGCGGTGGCCCACATCTCCAGGGAGCTTGGAAAGGGGCATCCTCTCGCGGAAAAGGCTGTTGAGGCTGCAAGCCCGGGGCAGGGCAGAAGGCTCCTGAAGGGTTATTTCGTGGGCGGGAGCCTATGCTACCAGGCGCAGGCAATTCTGCACCGTGAAGGCATTAAGGTGTTTTCCAATTCGCCTCTGAGCCCGGAGTATTCGGCGGGTGGCGAGTTCAGGGACAGGAATGTGTGCATAGACACGGGCGCGGAGGAGTACGTTGCGGGAAGGCCACACCCCATGATCGACCCTGTTTCGCGAAATTCATTCCTCGTCAGGGATAGCGGCAGGGCAGATGTCCGTGTCATTCTCTTTGACGTTGTTCTCGGCTTCGGTTCCTCTCCCGACCCGCTTGATGGCCTGCAGGGGCTGGAGAAGGGGCCGGTAGCGGTTGCATCCATATGCGGCACTGCGCAGGACAGCCAGGGAATCGAGTCGGTCAGGAGGCAACTCGAGCAGAAGGGCGTGGTTGTATTCAGGTCTGCATCCAGGGCAGCGGCATACGCAGCCGCCGTAATGAAGGTGGAATGAGAATGGCACAGATGAAATTGAAGGTAATCAATGTAGGGACCGAGTGGTTCGTCCCGTTCCTTGAAGAGCAGGGTGTGGATGTGCTGAGGGTGGAATGGTCTCCGCCTGTTGAAAGGCCGAGCGACATAACATCAATACTCAGGAAACTGAGGAAGTGATAGCATGGAGATAGGTGAAGAGATAGAGAAAGCGAACAGGAAAGCATTTGACATAATGAACACGGGAAATGCGGTGCTCGTGGATTTTGGCCTCGCAGGGAAGGTCATCCCCGGGATGAAGGAAAATTACATACTCCATGCGGGGCCGCCTGTTGAATACAGGAACATGATTGAATCCATGAAAGCGGCAGTGCAGGGCGCGCTTGTCTTCGACGGGAAGGCGGACACGATCGAGCAGGCCGACAGGATGGCACGGAGCGGCGACTTTGTTTTCAAGCCCTGCCACGAACTCTCAACTGTCGGGCCGATGGCAGGCATCACGACCCCCGGTATGTATGTCGCCGTGGTGGAGAACACGGCCTACAGGAACAGGACATACTGCAACCTGCATGAAGGAAGGGGTGCGATCCTCAGGTTCGGTGCAACCGGGAAGGAGGTAATTGACAGGCTGCACTGGATGAATGATGTCATGGGCCCAGCCCTGAAGGAAAGCGTCAGGAAGAAACCAATTGACCTCAAGGCCATAGCCGCAGAGGGTGTGCAGATGGGGGACGAGCTTCACCAGCGTTTCAAGGCAACCTCGCTCCTTTTCCTCACATCGATTGCCTCATCGCTGCTGGAACAGGAAAAGGGGATGGAGGTGTACAGGTTCATTGCGGAAAGGGAGCAGTTCTTCCTCAACCTCTCAATGCCCGCAATGAAGGCAATTGCCGACGCCGCGGACGGCGTGAAATACAGCACGCTTGTTACCAGGCTGACAAGGAATGGAGTCAACTTCGGAATACAGGTGAGCGGACTGAAGGGCAAGTGGTTTACCGGCCCGGCGGAGGTGCCGAAGGGACTCTACTTCATGGGCTTTTCACAGAATGACGCAGCAGGCGATTTCGGAGACAGCGCAATAATGGAGACAGGAGGGCTTGGAGGCATGGCGTCTGCGGCTGCTCCCGCTGTGACGAGGTTTGTGGGCGGCAATGCAAAGGATGCTATGCGCGTGACCGAGGACGCTTACAGGATAACGTACGGGCAGAGCAGGGACTTCCAGATACCCTCCCTTGACTTCAGGGGAACACCCCTGGCCATCGACATGCTCAAGGTGAATGAGACTGGAATATTGCCATCCATCAACACGGGCATAGCCCACAGGAAGGCGGGCATAGGGCAGATTGGCGCAGGCATCTCGCATCCGCCAATCGAAGCGTTCAACGATGCGCTCAGGGAATTTGCCAAAGTGTACGGCCTATGACGGATGTCATGGTGTCGGGGCCGAGGATTCACGGAAAAGGCCGCGGAAAGGTCATCCACTACTCCAGGCGTGCGGTCAATGTGGAGTTTGCCGGCAGGGTCGTCACAATCATGAACAGGAACGGGACGGTCACGCCATCCGGGGTGGTGCTCGACGTGCCATTCATCGAAATGCCCTCCGAATGCACTCTCGAAGGAAAGGCATTCCACTCAGACGGCATATGTTTCACAATCCGCAATGTGATGGACATGCACATCGGTGCTTCCAGTACCCTGGACATTCGCTCTGCACTGAATGTGCTGCTGCCGTTTGCCTTTCCATTGCGAGGAAGCGTGATGAGTGCGCTCCTTCGGCAGCCTGGAAGCGGAACAGTCCAAGCGCTGAGCTCGCTTGAGAATGCTGTTTTCGATGACGAAGTGGCAGTTCTCGAAAGGGGAGGGGATTATGGCACCGTCGCCTCAGGCATGCTCGGAAAGGGCTTCGGACTCACGCCCTCCGGCGACGACTTTGTCGTCGGCATGATCGCAATACTCCGTTTAATCGGCCGCAGCACGGGTGGAATGGCGGAGGCCGTTGCCGCGCATGGCGACACCTTTTCGAGGACAATGCTCACCGATGCGCTGGATGGCTTCTACTCCCTCCCGCTCCTTGCGCTGTTGAAATCTCTCCTTTCGGGGACGGCATCCGGCAGGGAAGTGGGGCAGCTGCTTTCGACAGGGCACACTTCGGGGCATGACACGCTTGCCGGCATGCTTTATGTCCTTGGCAGGGAGGCAGGAAGGAGCCTTCATGCTCCTTCCCCTCCGTGATCGAGGGTAATGGACCTGGTAGCTGGTATGAATTCCATTATCTGGTCTTAATTACGCCGTCGGAACACAAAACGTTCAAGTAGTCTTTCGGGTTGAAAAACACATTAGCCCCGGCCCGGTGATGCCATAAGCTCATCTGCTGGGGAATTGGTAGGAATGAAATCAATGGCAGAGAAGATAAAAATACTCGGTATTGTCGGCAGTCTTAGAAAATCGTCTTTCAACAGGGCGCTCCTGAACGAGGCGGCCAAGCTTTTGCCGCCCGACACCGTGCTTGAAATCACGGGGATAGAGGGCATACCTGTATTCAACCAGGATGACGAAAACAAACTCCCCCAGGCCGTAGTGGAGTTCAAGAGGAAGATAAAGGAAGCGGATGCAATTCTTTTTGCCACCCCGGAGTACAATTACTCGATCGCGGGGCCGCTCAAGAATGCAATAGACTATGCATCAAGGCCATATCCGGACAATTCATTTGCCGGGAAGGCAGCCGGAATTGTCAGCGCATCCATCGGCATGCTGGGCGGAGCGAGGGCGCAGTACCATCTCAGGCAGACATTCGTGTTCCTCAACATGATTCCCGTCAACACGCCAGAGGTGTTTGTCACATTCGCACCGCAGAAGTTTGACAGCAACATGAACCTGAAGGATGATGCAACAAAGCAGTACATGGCCCAGTTGCTCAAGAACCTGGTAGACCTTGCAAGGACCCTCAAGGGAAAGAAGGCATAGGCGGCCAGGGCTTTTCCCCGGTAGGCAAACAATTTCTTAATTTTTCTTAAGTTCGCTTATCAGCGCCGGGACGAATTTGAATATGTCGTCCACGACTCCTATGCCCGCGACCTTGAAGATGGGCGCATCCCTGTCCTTGTTCACTGCAACTATCAGCTCGCTGCCCGACATTCCGGAAAGGTGCTGGATTGCACCGCTTATGCCAAGTGCAACATACAGCTTGGGCCTGACCGTCTTGCCTGAGACGCCAACCTGCCTTCCCTTGGGTAGCCAGCCATTGTCTATTACCGGCCTTGAGCCGGCCAGGACCGCACCGTCGATGCTCTTCACAAGCTCTTCGAACACAGGAAGGTTTTCCTTCTTCTCGATTCCCCTGCCGACCGATACAATGACCTTGGCCTTCTCAATATCCACATCCTCCTTCGGCGGTGTCTCGTAACCGCTTACCTTTGTCCTCAGTTCAACCCCTGCAAAATCCACGTCCTCTTTTCTAACAGGAGCAGGCTTCTGGGGCGGAAGGGCGGAGTAGGCACCCTGCCTCACGGTCACGATGCAGGGCAGGGGAAGTGAATAGTTTGCCTCGATCTTCCCTCCGTAGAGCTGCCTTGTTGCACCGAGGGTGCCTTCCTTTTTCGAGAGGTTCACGCAGTCCGAAAGCATTGCCATGCCGGTCGAGGCCGCAAGACCGGGGAAAAAATCCATTCCCTGCGATGTGTATGATGAAAGGACGACTTCGGGCCGCGCTTCCTTTATTGCAGTCAGCAGCACATGCTTGTACGCGTCATATGTGTAGTAGAGCAACTCGCTACTGTCGACAAGCACGACCTCGTCCGGACCATGCTCTGCCACCAACTGGGCAACCTTCTCCACACCTGAGCCCATGACAAGCGCTATGACCTTCTCCCCTTCCGAAGCGGTCTTCCTTGCTGCAGCGATCATCTCGAGGGAGACATCCTTCAGTTCGCCCTGCCTCTGTTCGCAGACAACTAGTATTGTCATCTCCTCACCTCTGCAGTAGTCCCTTTTCCCGTAGCGACCTGACCAGCTGCGCCGCTTCCTCCTCCGGCGTGCCCTTCAGAATCAGAACATTGCTCGCCTTTTCCGCCGGGAAGCCTGCGCTTACGACTTTCACAAGATCGAACTTGCCTATGTCACCCTGTGCTGCACCTGCATCCTGCAACGAGACCGTCCTGATTTCTTTTCTTGTGGCCATTATAATCTTGCTCAGGGCGGCGTACCTTGGGGTGTTGATGCCTGTCTGGGTGGTGAGAAGGCATGGCGTCCCGATTTGAAGAATCTCCTGAACGCCCTGCTCCAGGTCCCTCGAGACCCTGAACGCCTTTCCGCCTTCAAGCGGCTCAAGGCTTGTAATGAGGGAGGCGTGCGGAATGCCCATGAATTCAGCGACCATGGGGCCCATCCTGCTCGTCGCTGTGTCGAATGACTGTGAACCGCATATGACAACATCCGGCTTTTCCTGCGTGAGCAACGAACTGAATACCCTTGCCCTGGCAAGATCATCCAGCTTCTGAAAGGCCTCATCAACTATCATTATCCCCCTGTCGGCACCCTTTGCATAGCATTCCCGCACAACTTGAGTCATTCCCTTTCTTCTCGCTTCACCGCCTGCTGTGATGACGATGACTTCACCACCGAATTTCTCCTTCAGCCTGAGCGCCTCCTCAAGTGAGTAGCTGTCCTGCTCGTTAATCAGGAAATTCAGATCAGCCGTGTCAATGTCGTTTTCCTTCATTGTGAGCCTGACATTCTTCACATCGGGTACTGCTTTTGCGAGCACAGCAATCTTCACCAAATCACCATGACACGATACGGGAGTCCGATTAATAACCATTGTTTTTTCAGCGCTGCAAGGGTGATAATTTTATGCATGTCCTGGATGCGAGTCCGCGTCCTTTGCGCACGCGACTCCATCCTCAACCTCGCATGGACAGCGGCGCCTTTTTCGGCGGAATAGCAAGGCGCAAAGCAATGCCGAGCGGAGATTGAAAGCCAAGTGAGGAAATCCGAAACATCAGTGTGAATATAGGGCTCCATGTGATTCACCGGCGCAGATCGTCTACCGCGCTTCCATTAATGTAGGGGATTCACTTTGACTCTGCGGTCGAATCCATTCCTGCAAGGATATCTCTCACCTTGCTGTCCCCGACATGCTCGAACTCGCCGTAGTAATCCCCCACGGCGTAGAAATTCGCCGGTGTCATAAGGCAAATCACCCTGTCAACTGACCTGGAGAGCTCTGCAATCGTGTCAGGGGGACCCACAGGGACAGCGACAATTATCCTTGAAGCATTCATCTTCCTCACGGACTGGACCGCCGCCTTCATGGTGGAACCTGTTGCTATGCCATCGTCGCAGATAATGGCAGTCTTCCCGTCGAGCACTGGATATGGTCTTTTTCCCCTGTAAAGTTCAAGCCTTCTTCTTATCTTCTCAAGTTCGAGTTTTGCCTGATTCTCAAGATATTCGCGCGTCACATGAAGTTCCTCAAGAAGATTCATGTCTGCTATGGTCTGCCCGTCCTGTGTCACAGAGCCAATCGCGAACTCCGGATTTCCAGGGGCGCCGATCTTTCTTGTAACAATCACATCTAAATCGGTGCCAAGGATTCTCGCGATTTCCCTTCCGACCGGAACACCACCGCCCGGGATCGCAAGGACAATTGTTTCGCCTCCCTTGAACGGCGCAAGTGCATTCCCGAGGAGTTTTCCGGCTTCCGCCCTGTTCCTGAACATGACTCTCACCGGCATCTATTCTTCTGCCGTTACCACGGATATCTTGTATGCTTCCGGACAGTAATAATTGATTCAGGCTGTTGATTATTGAATTTATGGCTACGCCGGTGGTCAGGGGGCAATCTTCCCACGACAATTCTTGAGAATTGCATGGACGGGCAAATGCGCCGCACAAACGCCCGGGATACAAATTCCGCCTCCACCTGTTCAAATCGTATTGAACGCAATTGCTCGGGTGGCGGAGGTTGCTTCGAATTCCGAATTAATAAAATATAGAAACTGCAAAGTAATAAATGCTAAAGTGCCGATGTGGTGCACCGTTATAGGGGTGACAAAACGGGGAGTAGTTCAACAGCTGCCACGCCGGGCGGCTCGGGTGCGGGAAAGGGCAGATCCGCAAGGAAAGCATTGATAGCCGTAATCGTTGTGATTGTGATCGTTGTTGCGGGTGCTACCGCTTACTTCCTCACAAGGCCGAGCGGCACAAGCCAGCAGTATATAACGATAGGAACGCTTTATGCAAGTTCGGGTAGTTTTGCCCTGTCGTCAGGATACCAGCTTGCCGGTCTGAAATTGTGGATTAACCAGACAAATGCGCAGGGGGGTCTAATGGTCAGCAGCCTGGGCAAGAAGCTGCCGCTGAAATTGATAGCGCTTGACGACCAGAGCAGTACCAGCACTGCCACGACGCTGTACACGAACCTAATAACACTGGACCACGTGAACATACTTGTGGGCGATTTCGGCTCGACCCTGACAGCCCCGGCGGTTGCAATTGCTCAGGAGCACCACGTTCTCCTCTTCGATCCGACTGCTTCAACGCCCGGATTTTTCACCGCCACTAACCCGTACATAGTTGACCTGTCCATCCTAGTTTCATCCGAATGGCCGCTTGTCCTTGCCCACTACCTCATTTCCCAGAAGACCAACATTTCCAGGGTTGCAATTCTCTACCTGGACCAGGCATTTACGACCGCTCAGGCCCAGACGCTCGACTCTACGCTCGTGACGGCTGGCATAACACCCGTATACTATCAGTCCACCTCCGCGAGCAGCGCCGCCGAATACTCCACACTGCTCCAGTCAATCAATGCAACACATCCCCAGGCGGTCCTTAATTTCGGTTACGACACCAACGACATAGCATTCTACAGTGCGCTTTCTGCAAACAGCATGCACTTCAATTTCACATTCACGATCTATAGCGGCCTTGAGTACTCCCTGCTTCACGCCCAGACACCAGCAGGCTCGCTCAACTACACCTACACATACGCTTCACCTCCGGCTGTTCAGTACACCAATGTGAACCTCGGGCCGACAACAGCTGCATTTGTCAGCAACTGGACATCCACTTACGGCTCCTCACCCAACTTCAACAACATCGCCGGTTTCAACGCCGGTCTGCTGATTGGCAAGACAATCGAAACTGCCGGCTCACTCAACCAGACAGCTATGAGGCAGGCAGTGAATACGCTCTCAGGCAACACCACGACACTTGAAGGTCCCTTTGTGATTAACACAACCACCGGCGCCCAGATTGGCATGCCCATGGACCTGCTGCAATACCAGCCCGGTTCAAGCGGACTCAAGCCGGTCGTGATATATCCGACCGCTCTCGCAACGGGAACCGCAGTATACCCGGCACCCGCAGTGGTTGTCAGCAGCACACCCCTGAATTCGCCTGCCGTTGTCTCCGCCGAGAGCTATTACTCCATCTCGACTTCAGCATTGCCTGCTTCTGCACTGTGGCTGCAGTATGACGACGGCATCGCTGTCAGTGGCGTAAATAGAAATTGAGTCGTGAATGAAGCTGGTACGGCTGGATGTCGCTATTCGTTGACGCGTTTGTGACATCAATCCTTTATGCGGCATTTTTTTCAATTGCCGCACTTGGCCTGAATCTGGTATTCGGCGTGATGAGGATTGTCAACCTCGCCCATGGTGAGTTTCTAGTCATGGGTTCATACCTTGCGATCGCTCTTGCAAACAGCTACGGTTTTAACCCAGTAGTGTCGCTGGCCGTTGTAGTGCCGGTGTTTCTTGCCATCGGCCTGCTCCTGTATTTCCCTCTTGTCCCTAGGCTGCAGAAGTCCGGGGACCCGGAAATGAGCTCATTCATTCTCTTCTTTGGCGTCTCATACGCAATGGAAGGGTTAGCTGTCCAGCTGTTCGGGGTATCGTACCAGTCACTGCAGTACAACCTGTTCAAGCCAATCCACGTCGGGATTCTTGGTTATATCATACCAACCGCATGGATTGTGACCGCGGCTGTATCTGTCGTAGCCCTGGTTTTGGTATACTTCTACCTTTACAGGACAGGTCTCGGCCTTCAGACCAGGGCTCTTATGATTAACAGGGACGAGGCCATGGCCAACGGCGTCAACATCAACGCCGTTTCTGCCATTGCATTCGGATTCAGCATAGCGCTTGCTGCCTCGGCCGGAGTATTCTCGTCGTTCATCAGTTTTCCAACATCTCCATCCATAGGTGACACATTCACACTCATTTCATTCGCCATTATCATCATAGGAGCGCTTGGGAATCCGCTCGCCACCGTTGTCGGGGCTGTTGTCTTCGCCTACGCCTATGGCTACACCGAAATTTATGCGCCCAATTGGTCTTCAATAGTTCCATTTATCATACTCATCGCCGTCATACTGGCAAGGCCACAGGGACTTCTCGGGAGGAAGGCGCGTGAATTTTAGGCATTTCTTCCTCAAGGATCCGAAGAGGATGTGGCCGGAGGCAACCATGCTGGTGGCACCTCTTGCCGTTCTCTTCATTCTAGGGCCGGACATATATCCAAATCAGAGCATTTTCCTGGAGCTTGCTGTCTTCATAATGCTTGCAGATGCGCTGAATATAGTGTATGGCTACACAGGCTATCTGCCCTTCGGCTTCGGCGTGTTTTTTGCCATCGGAGCATACGGGACCGCTATACTCATATCTCATGCCTCATGGCCAGTGGCCCCGGCCATAATCGCAGGAGCATGTTTCGCAGCGCTTCTCTCGCTGCTATTCACTCCACTGCTGAGGCTGTCAGGCGCATATTTCGCCATTTCCAGCCTTGCTGCCTTTGAGGCCTTCTATCTCATATTCAGCAACACACAGCTCACCAGCCTGACCGGTGGCCCTTATGGTATTTCCTTCACGCAGGTATACAATGCCAATCTCGACTACAGTGTTGCGGCCGTGCTGGCTATCGCCTCGGCGATTGTTGTTCTTGTGATTTCAAAATCGACTTTCGGCATTGCACTGCAGGCAATAAGGGAGGACAGGTTTGCAGTCGAGCTTGCAGGTGTCAGCAGCCTGAGATACAGGACCTACGCCTGGCTGATTAGCTCATTTATTTCGGGCATAGCAGGCGGCCTCTACGGCTGGTATCAGGGCTTTTTCTATCCGGAGGCGGTATTCAACCTTACGGAGTTTTCCGTACTGGTCATAGTCTTTGTGCTGTTCGGCGGGAAGGGAACGGTGTTCGGTCCGGTTGTAGGCACAGTGATACTCTTCCTTGTCTACGAAATACTGACCATAACATTCTCAAATTCGCTGCTTATAATATTCGGCCTGCTTCTTGTGGTGCTCATCCTCTTCATACCGAATGGCATAGAGCCCCTGCTCAGAAAGGCTGCGGACCTGCTTCTCTACCCTGACGGACGTGATTGAATGGATGACGGAGCAGTGCTGGAGGTTAACGGCATCGTCAAACGGTTCGGCAGCCTGGAGGCGCTTGGAGGGGTCACTCTGTCACTGCACTCGGGCGATATACTCGGCCTTATAGGGCCGAACGGCTCCGGAAAGACAACACTCATAAATGTTGTTTCCGGCCTGCTCTATCCGGATGCCGGAAGCCTGCTGCTCTACGGGAGGAGGATAGACAGGCTGTCGCCACACCGGCGTTCACACCTGGGCGTCAACAGGACATTCCAGATACCGCATCCGTTCATGGGACTCACCGTGCGGGAGAACATAGATATCTCACTCCTCTTCGGCAAGCGTGGAAACAGGGTGGACCTGGACCAGAGGGCGGAGGACATACTGAAGCTCGCCGGCCTTTCCGGGGTTTCAGAGCACAAGGCAGGGAACCTCAACACAAGCCAGAAGAAGATGCTTGACCTTGCTAAGGCGCTTGCAACCGAGCCCAAAGTCCTGCTGGTGGACGAACTTGCCGCGGGCCTGAACACATCCGAAGCGGAGGCAGTCGCCAGGCTTCTCAAAGAGGTGAGGAAGAGTGTGGATGCCATGATCGTTGTGGAGCACGTCATGAATTTCATAAAGAAGGTCACGGAGGATGTGGTCGTCCTGGATGCGGGCAAGGTCATTTTCTCGGGCAAATTCATTGATGCCGTAAATGATTCAAAAGCGAGGGAGGTTTACCTTCGAAAAGCAAGCGGTACTTGA
>JAKAPY010000107.1 GCA_021811925.1 Thermoplasmata archaeon
TTTGCATCTAGTAGTCAACCTTGCGCTTGTCCATCATAAGAATGAAAAATGATGCGTGCCTGTAGTAGTTGTAAGCGTTAAGGTAGTACTTCCTTGCAGTGATCAGGTGTCCCTTCTTCATTGCCTCGTCTGCCAGGTCCTGGTTGATCTTTGCAGTCTTGGACCATTCGCTGATCCAGTCCTCAGCGTTGCGAGGGCGTATGCGCTGCATTGTCCTTATACAGTCGAAAACATCCCCTCCGCCATACTCTGCTTCTTCTATGATTCTCATCGCGTTCTCTGACGCTGCCGAGGGCCGGTAGATCGGGTCGGTTGTAAAGGACATTGAAGTCATGCGTCGCCGTATATTTAGAGCGCTAATAAACTTATTGTCATCCTGTATTTTCGCTTGCCTGATTTGACCAAATTCCTGACATTTGGAAATGATTAGGGGGCAATTAGCGCGGAAAGGAAAACAATGTTTGTTACGGGCCTATACAACATCAGTTGATTCGATGACCTTAACCAGCAGCACAGTGCCGGTCTCTGTTTCTATTGCTGCCCAGTTTTAAGAAGCGACATTCGTCTCAATTTATCGGAAATCTCTTCCATTAACACTGCCGCTGAATCACAAGATTTTAGTAAGCACTGCAAATACACTGTTGCTAAACATGATGGAAACGGTTGTTGCGAAGAAAGTCTCCGTGTCCGAAGAGAAGTGGGTCGGCAGGAGTCTTCCCAGGAAGGAAGGAAACAGGTTCGTTCAGGGGATGGGGGAGTATACGGCCGACATCAGAGTTCCAGGCATGCTTCACGCTGTAGCCCTGAGGAGTCCCTACTGCCACGCAAAAATAAGGAGCGTAGACATTTCTGCCGCGAAGTCGCTACCTGGCGTTCACGCTGTTTACACATCCGGCGACCTGATCCGCGGCGGGTTGAAGGCATGGAATTCCGACGGCCCCGAACCGGCCGACAAGCTTGCGCTGTACCCTCTTGCTGTGGAGAAGGTCAGATACTTTGGCGAACCGGTGGCCGTGGTTGTTGCCGACTCACCCTACATAGCGGAGGATGCGGTCTCGCTAATTGAGGTAGATTACGATGTGGTGCCGCCCGTTTTGGACGCATACGAAGCAATGAAGGATGGAACTGCCTTCGTCCATGACTTTCTCGGTACGAATGTTGCCTGGCATGATAAGTTCACTTTCGGGGACATAGATGAGGCATTCAGGAACCCGTACAAGATAGTCAAGCTCGAAAGACTCCATGTGCCGAGGTTCACGTCATCTCCGCTCGAGCCGCTGAATGTCATTGCTGATTACAATGAGAAGAGGAGGGAATTCAACGTCACAAGCTCGCTCCAGTGTTCGCCCACGAGGCGGAGGGTCATGTCACACGCCCTTGGCGTTCCCACAAGTGCATTCCACTACCATAATCCGGATATCGGAGGGGGCTTCGGGATCAAGCACCACTTCGAATGGGCTATACTCATGTGCTGGATATCGAGGGAACTAAACAGGCCTGTGAAGTGGGTATCCACGCAGTCGGAACAGCTTGCCGCGAGTCACCACAGCGAGGAGACATGGTGGGACGCCGAACTGGCTGTCGACAGCGACGGTCAGATAAGGGGTCTCAGGACTCAGTGCGTGCACGACTACGGCGCATACCTGTTCCTTCGCGGCGTGATAAACCAGCTCCGCAATCCAATGGAGCTGTACAACTTCAAGAGTTTCCAGATAGAGCTTTTTGCGGTGATGACGAACAAGTCACCGTGCGGTCCTAACAGGGGATACGCGAAGGCAAACCACATATTCATGCTTGAGAGGATAATAGATGAGGCGGCACTGCAGCTCGGCATGGATCCAGTCGAGTTCAGGATGAAGAATTTCATAAGGCCGGAAGAAATGCCGTACAGGGCACCGAACGGGGCGCTGTACGACGGCGGCGACTATCCAGAGATAATGAGGCGTGCATCCAAGCTTTTCGACTACGATTCATTCAGGAAGAGGCAGAAGGAAGCGCTCC
Organism: Thermoplasmata archaeon; assembly: GCA_021811925.1. Lineage (GTDB taxonomy): Archaea > Thermoplasmatota > Thermoplasmata > Sysuiplasmatales > Sysuiplasmataceae > JAJZXY01. The sequence goes on from JAKAPY010000107.1 coordinate 2,002, forward strand.
GGAAAGGGAAGTATATCGGATGCGGCGTATCCGTTGGAATGGAGTCGAATCCACCAAACCATGCCAGGGAGAAGATAATCAGGCGTGACTATGAAGGGTCGGGCGACTCGGAGGCAGCCAGGATAAGGATAGACGAAGGCGGCAACATCATTGTTGGCGCTGGCGACATCCCCCAGGGGCAGGGGCACGAAACGGCGAATTCACAGATAGTCGCCGACGAGCTCGGAGTCACTCCGGATGACATACAGGTAGGACAGGGCTTTGATTCATGGAGGGATCCGCACACCCCATACTCTGTTACGTCAAGCAGCAGGTGGGCTGTCATGGGAACCGGTGCGCTCGTGGGTGCGAGCAAGCTGCTCAAGGAGAAGATATTCAAGATTGCATCCTACAAGATGAACTGCGACATCAAGAACCTGGTGATGAGGGACAAATGTGTCATCGATGACAGCACGGGCAAGAAAATGACACTTGGGGCAATAGCAAAATCGGCTCTCCTAGATTCTGCAGCATATCCCGCTGACTTCGACCTTGATCTTGAGGCTGAGTATGTGTACAGGCCATCCTATGATTTCTACGGAGCTAGCGCCTTCCCGAATCCCGACGGCACCGCAAATCTCGCGCTTGTTTACACGTACGAGGTCACATTCGTCGAAGTTGAAGTGGATATAGAGACATACGAAATGAAGGTGACGCGTGTCGCGACAGTCCACGACTGCGGGAAGAGGATCAACCCCGACATAGTGGACGGACTGATTCACGGGGCCATAGCGCACCAGGTCGGCGCTGCGCTGTTCGAGGAGATCGAGTATGATGAGAACGGCCAGCTGCTCACTTCGACATTCAAGGACTATCTCTGCCCTACGGCAATGGACCTGCCGAAGTATGATGTAGACCACCTTGAAGTCTTATCCCTCTTTTCGACTCTCGGAGTAAGGGGAATGGCTGAAGGGGCCGGAACCCCCATATCGGCCACGATTGCGGCTGTTGAAGATGCACTTGCACCGTTCAGGCTGAAGCTCAAGAGGAGCCACATAAGTCCCAGCGAACTCCAGCGCCTCCTGCTGAAGGCAGGGGCAGCCTGAGCATCTCTTCCGCCATGACATGTCGTGGTCCATGAGGTCAATGACACGCTCAGCCCCATCGACGGATCAGAGTCCCGCTGTTGCCCCTTCCATCTCGAATCCGTGCGTGAACAGCCTGTCACTAGGGATGTCGACTTTTCACTTAGCGGCGATCGTCGAGTGCAGGTCTGCAGGCGTGATCCCGTACTAGCCGTAAACCCTGAGATTCTTCCTCGTCTTTGGGCACGGATCATTGCATGTGTATGATTTCTGCATTGCGCAGAACTCTCACTTTTTGCCTGTCTGCCTGCCACCTTTTATGACCTCGTTGGCTATCCTGAAGCTCTCAACACCCGCAGGCACACCGCAGTAAATCATCGCCTGAAGAAGTACTTCCTGTATTTCCTGCTCTGTGCATCCGTTCCTCAGCGCGCCCGCAACGTGTATTTTCAGCTCGTTCGGCCTGTTGAGTGCAGTGAGCATTGCAAGATTAATCAGACTCCTCGTTTTCCTCGGAAGCGCATCCCTTCCCCAGATCTCTCCCCAGCAGTAACCGGTAACAATCTCCTGCAGAGGCCGTGTGAAATCATCAACCCTTGCGAGCGCTTCATTCACATAATCTTCCCCGAGGACCGACTTTCGGATTTCCAGGCCTTTCTCAAACATCGCCTTCTCAGTCATTTTGATCGGACAACTGATCGCTTATCATGGATAAGACTGTCGCGGGACATTCTGAGCCTGAAATTGCCCTGTTGCCGGAATTGCATTTCATGCTCATAGTGGTCAGGCGGTCAATTTTGGAAGCATTACGCGGCTGCACCTGATGAGAAGAAACAGTTAAATCGGACGAAGGGTTTTTCTGCCATCTCAATTGCTCTTCCGCGGTGAGAATATACAGAAAAAGAATTTGGTCGTCTGCATGACGGGCGCGACAGGCTCGATCTACGGTTACAGGCTCTTGCTTGCATGCAGCAAGATCCAGCATCTTGAGACTCATGCCGTGGTCACCAGATCGGCGGAAGAGACCCTCAGGATAGAGCTTGGAATCACTGCAAAGGAAGTTCTCAAGAATGCAACGTTCAACTACAGGGAGGACGATTTCAAGGCGCCCATTGCAAGCGGTTCCTTCAACACCGACGGCATGGTGGTTGCCCCCTGTTCGATGAAGACGCTTTCTTCAATCGCGACTGGCTTTGAACAGAATCTTGTTGCAAGGGCGGCGATGGTTGCGCTCAAGGAGAGGCGGCCTCTGATACTTCTAACCAGGGAATCGCCCCTGAATGCCATCCATCTGCACAACATGCTGACAGTGAATCAGGCCGGTGGCACTATTATGCCTCCCCTGCCGCCTTTTTATTTCGGCATGAAAAGCATCGAGGAGCTTGTGGACATAACCGTCGGCAGGGTTCTGAACATGCTGGGTATTGAAACAAAGATGCACAAGCAGTGGGGCGTTGACTGAATATCCACATCACTGTTTACGGTAGAGCCGCGATTCACGATGGTATTTCCAGCCTGCTGCTCACCGCCTCCGCAAAATCGGAGGTGCCCGCGCTTCCCCCAAGATCCCTTGTCTTAACTCCGTCCGCAAGCGTCCTGTGCACAGCTTTTCTTATCATCTCCGATGCTCGCAGGCAGTCAGTGTCCTTCCTGCTTCTTGACAGCCAGTCAAGCATCATCGAAGCGGAGAGTATTATTGCAGTGGGATTTGCTGTGCCAGTTCCCGCGATGTCAGGCGCCGAACCGTGCACAGGCTCGAAAATTGCATACTTCTCACCTATGTTCGCAGAGGGTGTAAGCCCGAGACCTCCTACAACCTGGGACGTCTCGTCTGAAAGAATGTCGCCATAAAGATTGGTAGTGACAACAACATCGAATTCTGACGGTTTTCTGATGAAATTCATTGCAGCCGAATCCACAAGCATATCCTCTGCCTTCACGTCCTGGAATTCGCCTGCGACCTTGTAGAAAGTTCCCACAAAGAGTCCGTCGCTTTTCCTGAGCACATTGTTCTTGTGGACGCAGACAACGCTTTTTTTCCCTCCCCTGCTTCTGCTCAGTTCAAATGCAAATCTTGCGATCCGCTCCGATGCCTTCGCGGTGATTGATCTGAGTGAAGAACGCCGCCGTCAAACTCAATCTCAAGCCCCTTGTAGAGGTCCTCTGTGTTTTCCCTCACGATGACCATATCAACACCAGCATCAAGGCACCTGACTCCTGGAAGGCTTTTCGCTGGCCTCACATTTGCATACAGGTCAAGCTCCTGCCTTAGCCTGACAATCACATCCGCAGCGCTCTTGCCTACAGGTCCCTTGAGGCATGCATCTGAATGTGTAATTGTTTCAATTGAGCTGTCCGGCAGCGCCCGGCCTTTCAACCTGCCTGTCTCATCACCAGCCGGAGCATCAACGAAATCGAGTTTCAGAGAAGCCGCCAACGCCGCACTCTGAAGGACTGTGCGGCACGCGGCCACAACTTCCGGACCTATCCCGTCTCCCCTGATCACAGATATAACGTACTGTTTCAAACGAACCAACTCTCAATTCTTCTTCCTCCCCAGCCTGCCCTTCAGTCTCTCCTGTACATAGCTAAGTCTGTCCCCCTCTTCAAACATTCTGAGGTCGTTCCTGCTGTTGAGCAGTTTGCGGGACACGCCCGTGCTCAGGTCAAGCAGCGTGCCTCCTGAAATGTCAAGTTCCAGTTCATCGCCTTCCCTGATGTCGGAGGTGTCTGTCTTGATCACAATCAGTCCGTTGTTGATTGAATTCCTGTAGAAGATGTCTGGATACGACTTCGCAAGAACAAACGCCACACCACTGTGCTTGATGGCGTATACTGCCTGTTCCCTCGAACTGCCGCATCCGAAATTCTCTCCCCCGACAACAACGTTGTCCTTCCTTCCACTGCAGAGACCTACAAATTCAGGATCGTACTTTTCGAATGCGTGGCTGGCGAAGAATGGTGCGTCCCAGCTCTCCTGGAGAAGGTCTG
>JAKAPY010000108.1 GCA_021811925.1 Thermoplasmata archaeon
GAATTTGAATGCGATTCGAGTCAAAAGCAGCGGACTGAGGTATTCATTCTCGGACGACAAATACTCGAAGGGCATACCTGAGAGCTTTCCTGTAGACTCGTGCAAGCATTCCCCCTACGGCGCATCAAAGCTGTCGGCCGACATTTACGTGCAGGAATACGGGAAGACCTACGACCTCAGGACCGCATGCTGCAGAATGAGCTGCATCTACGGCGACAGGCAGTTCGGAAGCGAGGATCAGGGGTGGGTGGCCCACTTCGTCATCTCCGCGCTCCTCGGCAGGAAGCTGACCATATATGGCGACGGAAAACAGGTCAGGGATGTCCTGTACGTGGACGACCTTGTCAGGGCATATGACAGTTTCATCGAATCAAAAATCCCTTCGGGTGTGTTCAACATCGGCGGCGGGCACAGGAACACAATGTCTCTCCTGGAGCTGCTCGGCCTGCTCGAAGGGAAGTTGAAGTCAAGGGTAGAACCGGACTACGGCGACTGGAGGAACAGCGACCAGAAAGTGTATGTCTCCGACATTAGCCTCGCAGCCAGGAAGCTCAAGTGGAAGCCAGAGGTAGGCGTGAAGGAAGGCGTGTACAGGCTGCTGGACTGGGCATCGAAGACACTTCGCGCGCACTCGTGAGCATCCACTGTTTTGCAGCGATGCCCATGTGAAATCGCTCATGTTCTAAGCATGCTGATTTCAATAGGAGACCTGTCATTATTTTAATAACCGTGCCAGCATTGATATTGGCGATCAGAGGGATTGTTTAAACATAATGCCGAATATTGTTGAAAAGGTGTACCTATGGGTAAGAACATACTTGTCACAGGCGGCGCAGGGTTCATGGGGGCCTGGCTTGTTGATGAACTTCTCACGCGCGGTCACACCGTGACTTCCATTGACGATTTGTCCGGTGGATACATGAGAAACGTGAACAAGGAGTGCAACTTCGTCAGGGGGGATCTCAGGGACACGGCGCTTGTCAACAAGGTGATGAAGGGCATCGACATAGTCTATCACCTTGCCGCATACGCAGCCGAGGGGCAGTCCGTTTTCTCACCCATCGCAATTAACGACATAAACATAAACCCGATGAACAACCTTCTTGTCGCGGCCATAAACAACGGGGTCGGGCGCTTTGTATTCACATCTTCCATGGCCGTATACGGAAACCAGAAGGCGCCCTTCAGCGAAGACATGCCGCGCCTGCCTGAGGATCCGTACGGCGCCGGGAAGGCATACTGTGAAAACATGCTTGAGATATTCCAGGCCGCATACGGTCTCGACTACACGATCATAAGGCCGCATAATGTGTATGGCCCGAAGCAGAACATAGCAGATCCCTTCAGAAACGTGCTCGGTATCTGGATAAACAGGCTGATGAGCAACAGGCATCCAATAATCTACGGCAGCGGGGAACAGGTGAGGGCATTCTCATACATCGAGGAATCAACGAAGGCAATAGCAAACGCGGGCTTCTTCGAAAAGGCAGTGAACCAGATAATAAACGTCGGAAGCCCCGAGAAGGTGACAATCAACGATGCTTGCTCCAAAGTGCTCAGGATCATGGCTTCCGAGCACAGGCCGGAGCATGTCGCCCCAAGGCCACAGGAAGTCGCACTTGCGTACAGCACGACGGAGAAATCCGAAAGGCTGCTGGACTACAAAAACAGCCACTCGCTGGAAGAAGGCATATCTGAAATGGTCCTGTGGGCAAAAGAAATGGGACCGCAGGAGCCCACTTACAAGCTGCCCCTTGAGATAACCAGATCCGCACCCGAAGTCTGGGTCAGGAAGACGATGTGACAAGCAGATCCACATCACCTTTTAGTATCGACACGGGAATTCCGCACCCATGGCCGAACGAGAGGGTTCCGTAAACATCCAGGGTCACGATTTCTACTTCAGGCTGTTCGGCGAGGAGAACAGGGGCAGGAACGTTGTATGCCTGCACGGCGGGCCGGGAGCAACGCACGAGTACCTCCTGCCGCTCGCGGATCTGGTCGGGCATGGATACATGGTTGTCTTCTACGACCAGCTTGGATGCGGAAGATCGCAGACGCCCAGGAACCATGCCCTGCTGACCGTTGAGAGGGCCGTCGAGGACCTCGAAGTGTTCAGGAAGAAGATGGGACTTGGCCGCATTCACCTTTTCGGATCGAGCTACGGCGGCATGCTGGCTATTGCATATGCGCTGAAATACCAGCGAAACCTCAGGAGCCTCATCACCGCGGGCGGCCTTGCAAGCATACCGCTGACTACAAAGGAAATGGACAGGCTCAAGAAACAGCTTCCCCCAGATACTCGCAGCACCCTGGAGAAATTCGAGGCTGATGGCGACTATACCTCACCCGATTACCTGAAGGCGGTGGACGTTTTCTACAGGAGGCATCTCTGCAGACTCAAGGAGTGGCCGGCTGAGCTGAAATACAGCCTTGAGCACACGAGTCAGCTCGTGTACGGGACGATGAACGGCCCGAATGAATTCACTATCATAGGGAATATAAGGTACTGGGATGTCAGCCGGGAGCTGGGCAGCATAAGGGTGCCTGCGCTTGTCACCGGCGGCCGCTATGACGAGGTAACACCAAAAGTGGCGAGGCAGATTCATAACGGGATAAAGGGGTCAAAGCTTGTTGTGTTTCCAAACAGCTCCCACCTCCCCATGTGGGAGGAGAGAAAGAAATATATCACAACCGTCGCGGAATTTCTAGGCTCCGTCTGATTCCGTCCCCTGTCCTGATTGCTTCCGCATTATTACGTATGGAATATTATCGTTCAAAAAAAGTAATAAGCTAATTTCTGTACTGCAGCTGGATATTAATGACGATAAAAACTACAATGACAGGCAGCTGGTTCAGGCCGGACGAGATTGTGGCTCTTCTGCCCCCAAACGGCGAAATCGACAGCTCGCACCGGAAGGAGATAGAGTCTGCCGAAAGGCGTGCAATCAGGGACCAGCTTCATCCGAATGGCGCAAAGCACGGACTGTTTGCGGTAAGCAACGGCGAACAGCGGAAGGCCGGGTATACACAGTACCTTGCAAACAGGTTCAGCGGTTTTTCAAAGAGCGAGCGGGTGAACATGTCATGGGCCGACACCTTCGCGATCGAAATGCAGGAGAGCAATCCGGCCATGCTATCGGTGTTGAGCAGCCCTGCAAGCGCAGCCGCCTTTTCCGCACCAAAGATTGTCGACAAGCTGCAGTACACCGGAGGCGAACTTGCCAGGGGAGAGGCAAGGGATGCGGTACGGCTTGCGAAGGAGGAGGGTGCGCCAGAGATATTCCTGAACTCCGCTTCGCCAGGCGTCATGACAATGTTCTTTCCAAGAAGTGGCGTCTACAAGGACCATGTCGATTACCTGTTCAGCCTCTCGAAGGAGTTGAGAAAGGAGTACAAGACGATACTCGAAACGGACGGCATAAACATTCAGATAGACGCACCGGACCTTGCTATGGCAAAACACCTTGCGGGTGACTGGAACATGGATTTCTACGACGCGCTTCCGCATCATATCGATGCAATCAACGAGTCTATTGCCGGCCTGCCTCGCGAGCGGATAAGGGTGCACTACTGCTACGGAAACTATCTCGGTTCACACAAGTTTGACGCCGATTTCTCCCGCGTACTTCCGGAGCTGCTGAGGCTGAAGGCGGGGACACTGGTCGGGGAGGCGGCCAATCCGAGGCATGAGGGTGACTCCATCTTCATAAGGAGGCACCTTAAGGAGCACTCATGGCCATCACATCTGAAGTATGCTGTCGGTGTCATTGATGTGAAAACGCCGTTCCTGGAAACTCCCGAGACTGTCGCGGCCAAACTGAATTCGTTTGCATCCATTGACGGGATTGGCCCGGAAAGGATTCTCGGAGGCACCGACTGCGGTTTCCAGACATTTGCAAACTTCCATAATGTTCCCTACGCCATAGGCCTCCAGAAGCTCGAAGCGCTGGCTAAGGGAGCGGAAGTCGCATCCGGGACCTATTGAGCTGAAACGGCGATTCTGCCTTTTCTGTCTGCTGCCGCTTGGGGCAAACGTCTTCCCTCTTTTTCCGGCCGAAGCGATGGGACAATGATTGAACAGCGGTTCAGGAGGATGCCGGGAAAAGAGGATAAGTGGTTTGGGTAAATGGTTTGGCTCAGCGCTCAGCCGGGCACCTGTTCAGGGTACGTTTGCAAGGTGGCTTGGTATTGCGTTCAGCCCGATGTAGAATGAGAGCACTGCTGCCCCAATCAAGAAGACAAGGAACAGCGCGAGCGTAAAGTTCGATGCTATGCCAACCCTGTATTTCACCTCGCCCGCGACTCTCTGCACGTTGGCCGCAACCATCAGCGTGCTTGCCGGTATGCCTATTTCCTTCTTCTCGGCTACGCCCGATGGCAGCACCTTTGGCGACAGCATCTTGTCAATGAGAAGCGTCGCCGGGAATGTGAATATGCCTGCCCCGCCGAATGCAACATACAGAAGCAGCAGTGCAATGGGGGCCTGTGTCATGCCGAGGTTGTAGCCGACGACGCCGTAATATATTGTCACCGCACCGGCAACCATTGAATACAGTCCCACGTACTGTGTCTTCAGGTTGTAAGCGAGTGACAGTGCGAATGAAACAAGCGCGATTCCGAACAGCATTGTCGGGTCGTAGAATAGAATGTTGTACTTGGCCCCGGGGGTTCCTGGCATGAGGGGCCAGGCAATCTCGCCGAATGTGCCCATCAAGAGCACAATGAAGCCGAATACACCAATCAGCGGCGCGCTCGATTTCAGTTCATTCAGTGCCTTGTCGTTCCCACTCGCCCTGTACCTGAAATATGTCCTTACCCCAAGATAGAACAGGGTAAGGGCTATGAGGCCATTCAGTATAAGCTCCATGCCCAAGTCGTCTACGAAAACCATTTTCGCTCACCTGTGAAAATAGATTATTTTCTATCTAGAAATATTACAACCTCAACATGTGAGGTCTTCTGTTTATATGCCTAAGCGGTGTAACTCAGAGCAATGCACTTTTGACTTCATCCGCTTCTCCTCCGTGCAGAAAACTCACTCCAGAGGTCGTAATCAGACGCAATCAATCGAATATTCCGATGTCTGATATCCTGCTGATGCCTTCAACAGGAACGGTGTGATTTCAAACATCGCTCAGCGAGGGAAAAGGGCAGAGCGGCACGCCTCCCATTCGCGATGTCAGGAGTAGCTTCCTTCCCTGATCTCGACCAGCCTGGCTTGTTTCTTGAGCATTTCAAACCGTTCGACAAGCGTACTGCACATTTTCCTTGAATGTATGTGCGCTGTGACCGGAATGACAGAAGTGCCTATGGAGGCGAAACGCTCGTCCACTATCACCATCCTTTCATTGAGCCTGGGCAGCAAATAGTATCTTGAGCGTCCCAGGTCTCCCCTTCCTGCAGCGGTGCGGTGCCACCTTGTCCTCTCATCGGGGGCCATGTGCTGGAGGAAGAATCTCGGTTTAACGGAAGAGACTATTTCGGTGTCAACCTCGTCCGCTATCAGGATCGGGGCAGACCTCTTTCTGTCAAGAAAACCGGAAGTCGGGATGCAGAGCCGGAGTGACTTCCTTGCTGTCTGCACCTCGTAATACTCCTTCTTCCTGAGTTCGTCTATCCCCTTTATGAACTCAATCCTCGGCTCGCCATCGCTTTCGTCCAGGTAAATCACTGGAACAAGCGATGACACCTGCTTTATCCAGACATCCCTGAACTGCTTGTCCACATCCGCCTGATTTTCAATCAGGTTTTCCAGGACGGGTGTCAAAATGTAATCTTCAATGATTTCGCCTATTGGCTTGGAGATGTACCGCTTTGGCCTTCCGCCCATGCCCCTGACCATTCCCTTTTCCTCCAGATCAAGGAGTATGGAATGGACCCTGCCGTACGGCACGTCCGTCGCAGAGAGAAGATCCTTGTAGTCAAGCGCGCTGTCAGGATTCGCCACAAGGGCCAGAAGCACAGAAGACTCATACTTTGTCAGTCCAGATCGG